>CAZPYY010000021.1:0-15491 GCA_964590995.1 uncultured Planctomycetia bacterium
GGCCTTGGTAGACTTTTGGGCTCCTTGGTGTGGTCCTTGTCAAATGATTGCACCCTATGTCGAAAAATTAGCTAAGGATTATAACGGTAAATTAAAGGTTTGTAAGCTAAATGTCGATGAAGCTCCCGAAGTTGCTACCCACTATGCAATTATGAGCATTCCGGCTATTATGCTATTTAAAGCCGGTGATATTATGGGCAAGCGCGTTGGGGCTATGAGCAAACAGGAATTGGAGAAATTTATTCAACCTTATCTTTGATACTCCTCCCCAAGCGAAACCGAAAGGGTCGACTACACTCCGCCTTTGGCGGACTAAGTCTCATCAAAAAAATCTTGCTATCTTGCCTATAACTTGCTATAATTTTTATTCTCTTTTAAGGGCCTGTAGCTCAGTTGGTCAGAGCAGTTGACTCATAATCAATTGGTCCGGGGTTCGAGTCCCTGCAGGCCCATGGTTAATTTTTACTTGATGGGCTTTGTATCCAAGCGAAGCGTGCGCGCGCATAGCTCAGCTGGTAAGAGCACTGCCTTCACATGGCAGGGGTCGCTGGTTCAAATCCAGCTGCGCGCATTTGAGAAAGGAAAATGGTTAGTCAAATCAAAGAATAAGGTTTTATATGGGTTTAAAAGAAGAGATAAGGAAGCTGGTTCAGTTACAAGAAATTGATGCTCGAATTTATAAATTGCAAGAGAAAAAAAACGAGACTTTACCTGCCCGATTGGAAGAAATAAGAGAAGGGTTTGAGGAGACAAGCAAGAACTTTACCAGCACTGAAGAAAAGCTAAAGAGCTTGCAACTAGAAAAGAAAGATAAAGAAATTGAATTAGCCACCAAAGAAGAAGAACTGAAAAAACTTCAGGCTCAGCTCTATCAATTAAAAAGTAATAAAGAATACCAGGCTATGCTTACCGAAATCGAATCACATAAGGCTGATATATCGGTGGCTGAAGAGTGTGTTCTAATAGTAATGGATGCGCTTGAGGAGGCAAAAAAAGAGTGTGCAGCTCAAAAAGAAGCCTTAAGCCAAGACGAAAAGGCTTTTAAGGCTGGAGAGGCAAAGCTTAACTTAAGCCTAAAAGATGCTGAGGCTGAAATTAGCAATCTTGGAGTCAAAAGGGAAGCCCTTGTCGGAGGAATAGAAAAAGAGATCCTGGCTAAATATGAGCGCTTGTTGAATTCGCGTCAGGGCCTGGCTTTAGTTCCGGTAAAAGGAAGTGATTGCGGAGCTTGCCACATGAGGCTTAACCATCAAAAAATAAATGAAATAAAGATGCTTGAACACCTGGTATCATGTGACAGCTGCGTACGCATACTCTATATACCTGAGGATATCCAAGGATGATAAAGATTTATATTGACGGAGCATCAATTGGTAATCCCGGAAAAAGCGGTATTGGTTATTTGATTTACCAAGGTAGTGAGCTTTTAAAAAAGAGGAGTGTTTATCTTGGTATCCAATCGAATAACTTTGCTGAATATATGGCTTTAATTTTTTCCTTAATTGATGCTATCGAGCAAAATCAAAGAAAGGTCAAAGTATTCTCTGACAGTAAGCTGGTTTGTGAACAAGTTAAAGGTAATTTTAAGGTAAAAAACAAAAATATCTACCCACTCTTTGTCTTAGCTAAGAATCTAATTTCGAAATTAGCTAGCTTTGAAATTACCCATATTGATAGAGAAGATAACCAGGAAGCTGACCAATTGGCTAAAGAAGCTACCGGTTTTTTGGTTTGAAGTGGAATTAAGGAGGTAAAAGATGAGTGGACATTCCAAATGGGCGAGCATTAAGCACAAAAAGGGTGCTGCTGATGCCAAAAGAGGGCGTCTTTTTACAAAGTTAATTAGGGAAATTACCGTAGCTGCAAAGAATGGTGGCGGTAATCCTGATACAAACCCCAGCTTAAGAACAGCCATTACCAGAGCTAATGATGCAAATATGCCCAAGGATAATATCTCTAAGGCGATAAAGAAGGGGACCGGCGAACTTCCGGGAGTGACTTACGAGAGCTGTACCTTTGAAGGGTATGGTCCAGGAGGAGTAGCTATTCTTGTTGAAACCCTAACTGATAACAAGAATAGGGCTTCAGCAGAAATCCGCAATATCTTCGCCAAGAAAGGGGGAAATATGGCTGGAGCCGGAAGTGTCGGCTGGATCTTTACATCCAAGGGTTATATCTTAATTGATAAAGCCTCAATAAGCGAAGATGAGCTCTTTTCGGTAGCTGTAGATGCTGGTGCTGAAGATATTAAAACTAGCGATAAAAACTATGAGATCTTTACTGAACCTAAGGATTTCGAAGCTGTTAAATCAGCGATCGAAGCCAAGGGGATTAAATGGGTATCTGAAGAATTAACCAAGATGCCCAACTCAACCCTTAAGATAACCGGAAGTGATGCTAAAGGACTTCTATCATTGATAGAGATCCTGGAAGATCATGACGATGTCCAAAAGGTTTACGCTAACTTTGATATTCCTGATGAAGTATTAGAGGAGATGGCTCAGGAAATATGAGATGGTAGTTTTAGGCATAGACGTTGGCCTGCGAACATGCGGTTACGTTATCACCGCAGTGAAAAACTTGGAAGTAAGTTTGATTAAAGAGGGCCAAATAAAGCCTGGCTCACGCCAAGGGCTTCCTCAAAAACTAAGTTATATCTTTGAAGAGCTAAAAAAAGAGGTTCGAGAATATAGGCCTGAGGCAATTGTTGTTGAGAAGCTCTATTCACACTACCGGCATCCGATCACCTTAGGGGTGTTAGCTCAGGTAAGAGGTGTTGTGTTTCTTCTCTCGGATCAGGAAAAAATTGCGCTCTTTGAATATTCGCCTACTCGGGCCCGAAAGTCTTTTTTGGGTCGCGGCAATGTTAATTCACAACAAGTGAAGAAGATGGCTGAGAATGTAACCGGAAGAAAATTTAAGTCCCTGCATACAGCTGATGCCTTTTCTTTGGTGGTTGCTTTTTCGCATGCTCAAAAATTAAATCGGCTTTTAAAGGATTCTGGTTAATTGTTGTTACTTTACATTAAGCTATATGATCTATCAAATTAAGGGAAGACTGGTAAAAAAAGAAGAGGATCGAGTAGTAGTGGATGTTGCCGGTATTTTTTACGAAATAAGCGTTCCGAGAACCGTATCGCAACGCTTAGGTAAGGATAGCGAAGAGGTCACGCTAGTTATCTATCACTACTTTAATCTTGATAAAAACCGAGGCATCCCGATAATGGTCGGTTTTATTGAGGAGCTGGAAAGAGACTTCTTTGAAAAGTTCATAAGTGTCTCCGGAGTCGGCCCAAAGGCAGCTTTGCGAGCATTTGATAAGCCGGTAGCAAGAATTGCCCAAGCTATAGAGGAGGGCGATGACAGTTTCTTACAAAGTCTGGCCGGAATAGGAAAACAACGGGCAAAACAAATCATTGCCCATCTTCAAGGTAAGGTTGGTCGGTTTGCTTTGATAAAGGAGGGACAACCGCCAAGAGAACCTTTAGGTAAAGAAGTTGTTGTTGAAACCAAAGAGATTCTAAAGCGTCTTCAATACAAGAGCAGTGAAGCTGATAGGATGATTAGGCGAGCACTGGAGCAAAAACCGCAAATTGATAGTAGCGAAGAGCTCCTTAATGAAATCTATCGCCAGCGTAAGTAGAAGGGTTTATTGTAAATGAATAAAACAAATGTAAAATCAATTCTTGAAGCCTTATTATTTATTAATGAGCGCCCGATTGAAGTAGGAGAATTTACCGGGGTTTTAGAAATTAGCCGTAAAGAAATAGAAAAAGCCCTGGAAGAGCTCTCTCTTGAATATAGAGAGCGCTCTTCGGGAATTTGTATTGTTAAGGTTGCTGGCGGATACCAGATGTGTTCAGCGCCTGATAATGAGACCTGGGTTAAAAAGATGTACCAAGAGAGGAGCAAGCAAAAACTCTCTACAGCATCTTTAGAGACTTTAGCGGTAATTGCTTACAAGCAACCAGTTACCAGAGTTGAAATTGAAGCTATTCGCGGTGTCAATGTCGACGGAGTGGCACGAAAACTCTCGGAAATAGGTTTGATAAAGATTGCCGGAAGAAAAGATGTCATTGGAAAACCCTTTCTTTATATTACCACACGAAAGTTTCTGGAGTATTTCGGCATTAATAACCTGAAGGATTTACCGAAATTAGAGGAGTTTGCAGCATTAGCCGAAAGAGGTAAAATAAATACTGAGGTTGAAAGTGATAAAATAAAAACTACTATGGAAAAGGAAGAGGGGTAAAGCAATGTATACAATCTCCGTCAGAGGCGGAGCGGCTCGAAGAGCCTTAATTGTATCCATCATTGTTATACGTTAGGCAATAAAGCTTTGAAAAGGAAATGCAAGGTAACATAATCTAAAAAACTATAGGGGGTAAAGCAATGAAGGCTTATTTTGCTTCAGAATCAGTAACCGAGGGACATCCTGACAAAGTTTGTGATCAGATATCCGATGCTGTATTGGATACAGTATTGACTAATGATAAAAAAGGCCGGGTAGCTTGTGAAGCCTTGGTAACTCGGGGTTTTGTAATGGTAGCTGGCGAAATTACTACCAGTTGCTATGTAGCAATTCCAAAGCTAGTCAGAGGCTTGTTAAAGAATATCGGCTATGATGACCCAGCAGTAGGTTTTGACTATGAAAGTTGCGGAGTAACAACCGCCATCCAAGAGCAATCTCCGGATATAGCCGTAGGCGTAGATAGTGGCGGTGCCGGCGACCAAGGTTTAATGTTTGGATTCGCCAATAATGAAACTCCTGAGCTTATGCCGCTTCCAATCATGTTATCCCATAAAATAGTAAAGCGCCTTGCCCAGATACGTAAAGAAGGCTTGGTAGATTACTTACGCCCAGATGGAAAAGCTCAAGTATCAGTAGAGTATGAAAACGGCAAACCAAAACGAGTCGATGCTATAATTATCGGTGCTCACCATGCTAAAAATGCAAAGATGGATATCTTGCAAGAAGATGTTAAAAAATTAGTGATTGGACATGTAGTACCCAGAGATATGCTGGATACCAACACCAAGTACTTTATTAATGGTACCGGACGTTTTGAGGTCGGTGGACCAGTCTCTGATACCGGAGTAACCGGACGAAAGATTATTGTTGATACTTATGGCGGCTATGCCCGCCATGGCGGAGGAGCTTTTAGCGGTAAAGACCCTTCGAAGGTAGACCGTTCAGCATCTTATATGTCCCGTTGCATTGCAAAGAATATCGTTAAAGCTGGAATTGCCTCAGCCTGCGAGATACAGCTCTCTTACTGTATCGGCGTAGCTGAACCAGTATCTGTAAGTGTAAAAACATTTGGAACATCTCAGGTTGATGAAGAGAAGATCTCTAGGGCTGTGCGCCAAGTTTTTAAGCTTACTCCGGCTGGTATCATCGAAGAACTAAACCTATTGCAACCAATATACACAAAAACCGCTGCTTATGGACATTTTGGTCGTGAGGATGAGGGATTTACCTGGGAAGAAACAAACAAGGTAGATGCTTTAAAGAGTGCTTTGAAGTAGAATTTTAAGGTTTAAGCTAGCGATAAATAGAAGGAGAAGGAAGTGAACTACGATATAAAAGATAAAACTTTAAGAAAAGAAGGCAAAAGACGTATTGAGTGGGCCTTAAAGCGGATGCCGGCTCTTGAACAGATCCGAGAACGTTTCAAAAAGGAGAAGCCTCTTAAAGGGCTAAATATTGGAGCCTGCTTGCATGTTACCACTGAAACCGCAGCCTTGGCTTTAACCTTAAAGGCAGCCGGAGCTCGTACCTTGCTTTGCGCTTCTAATCCTTTATCGACTCAAGATGATACTGCAGCTTCATTGGTTATTGATTACGGCATTGAAGTATTTGCAATTAATGCTGAAGATACTAAAACCTACTACAAACATATTGATTCAGTATTAAAAGAAAACCCTGAGATTACCCTTGATGATGGTGCTGATTTAGTATCGACAATCCACAAAAGAGCGGCTTTAGGGCAAAAGGTAAGGTTGCCTTGGGCAAGCACAGAGGAGACAACTACTGGTGTAATTCGGCTTAAGGCTTTACAGGAGGAAGGCAGGCTTTTGTATCCGATTATTGCTGTAAATGATGCTTACACCAAACACCTATTTGATAATCGTTATGGCACCGGCCAATCAACTCTTGATGGGATAATTCGTGCGACCAATAAATTGATTGCCGGAACCACTGTGGTTATTGCCGGCTATGGCTGGTGCGGTAAGGGGGCAGCTCGAAAAGCAACTGGGATGGGCGCAAATGTAATTATCTGTGAAGTTGACCACTTAAAAGGCCTGGAGGCAACCATGGATGGGTTTAGAGTAATGCCAATGAAGGAAGCTGCAAAGGTTGGTGATATTTTTATCACCCTTACCGGAGATATAAATGTTATCTCTAAAGAACACTTCCCCTTAATGAAAGATAAAGCGATTGTCTGTAACTCCGGACACTTTGATGTAGAAATCAATATTAAGGCTTTAGAAAAGGTGGCTGCAAGCAAACGAGAGGTTAAGCCCTTAGTAGATGAGTACACCTTGAAGAATAAAAAGCGGGTTTATCTACTAGGAGAGGGAAGGTTAGTTAATCTTGCCTGTGCCGAGGGGCATCCGGCTGAAGTTATGGACTTAAGTTTTGCTAATCAGGCTTTAAGTTGCGAACACATTGCTAAAAACCATAAAAAACTAGAGAAAAAAGTCTATAAAGTTCCTGATCGGATCGATGAAAAGGTTGCCCAGTTAAAGCTCAAAGCTCTGGGTATAAAGATAGATAGATTAACTGCTGAGCAGAAAAAGTATCTTTCAAGCTGGCAGGAAGGAACCTAAAAAGCATGAAGAAAATCGGAGTCTTAACACGTGACTGTGCCGGAGTAAATGCGGCTATTAGAGCTTTGGTACGCAGTGCCTGTGCTTACGGTATTGAGGTCTGTGGTATATTCCGTGGTTATCAAGGCCTTATTGAAGGAGACCTAAAACCCTTAAACCGGCGGTCAGTTTCAGGAATTATTAATTTAGGCGGCACAATTTTAAAGGCAGCTCGTTCAAAGCGGTTTCGAACCTTGGCTGGCCAGCGCCAAGCAGTCAAAACCCTTCGTGACAACAAAATAGAAGGCTTAGCTGTTATTGGCGGTAACGGCTCCTTGACCGGAGCACATGTTTTAGCTACTAAATATTCAATTCCAGTCATAGGAATTCCTGCCACTATTGACAATGATGTTAATGGCGTAGAGATGAGCATTGGCGCTGATACAGCAGTCAATGTAGCCTTAGATGCCTTAGATAAAATAAGGGACACCGCTACTTCCCTAGAACGGATATTCGTAGTTGAAGTTATGGGACGTGACTGCGGATATATTGCCTTAAGGGTAGCTCTAGCTGGTGGCTGCGAAGAAGTTTTGCTACCGGAAAAAGGTTTTAGCATAAAGAAGATTTGTGAAGAGATTGTTGAAGGAAATATTCAGGGTAAAGCTAGCTGGATAATTGTCGTTGCTGAAGGAAGAGCAAAGGCTGCTGATATTGCTAAAAGGATCAATAAGCTTACCGGCTTAGAAACAAGAGAGGTAGTCTTAGGACATATCCAGCGCGGCGGCCGGCCCACAGCTTTTGATCGCATTATTGCTGCTCGTTATGCTCATCATGCATGTGAAATACTAAGGGCAGGAAAAGGTGACAGATGTGTGACCTTAAAAGAAGGAAAAGTAACTGCAATTCCCTTAGCTAAGGCAATTCAACCAAAAGATATCGAGGTAAATGCCTATTATAAGTTAGTAAGAATTCTTACCTAAAGAATCTAAAGCGCCTGTCGGCAGGGAGGGAGAAGAGAGAAATGATCTACAAGAGTGAAGCCGAAGTTTTAAACAACAAGGCAATTGAGGAGAAAAATGGTGAGATTGTAATTAAAGATGAGGATATCTTCCGCGAGGAAACTGTCAACAACCTGGCCGATACAATAATTTTGAGCGAAGACGCTCGTCTGCGAAAACTCTGTTTTTGGGTTAGCCATGCCTGCGCTAGGAAACTAGGAGCAGTTCTCTCATCAATACAAGGCCTATATAAGGCTATGGGTGAAGGAGAGGTAGCCGGCTTTACTGTTCCAGCTATGAATATCAGAACCCTTACCTTTAACTTGGTTCGGGCAGTGTATAGAGCAGCTAAAAAGATAGGTGCTGGAGCATTCATCTTTGAAATCGCTAAAAGTGAAATTGGTTACACTGACCAAAGACCATTAGAGTATAGTTCGATTATTCTTTTAGCGGCAATGAAAGAAGGGTATCAAGGCCCGGTCTTTATCCAGGGTGATCACTTTCAAGTTAAAGCAGCAAATTACTTAAAGAATAACGATGCTGAAGTTAATCCCTTAAGGGACCTAATTAAGGAAGCAATAGAAGCCGGGTTCTACAATATTGATATTGATTCATCCACTCTAGTTGACTTAGATAAAGATACCCTGGATGAACAACAAAAGCTTAATTATGAGGTTTGCTCCCTGTTTACAAAATACATAAGAGAACTGGAGCCCCAAGGTATAGAAGTGTCGGTTGGAGGAGAAATAGGTGAGGTTGGTGGAAAGAATTCTACACCTGAAGAACTCCGAGCTTTTATGGAGGGGTACAAGAAAGAAATCGGCTCTTTAAGTGGTATCTCTAAGATAAGTATTCAGACCGGAACCAGCCACGGAGGAGTAGTTCTGCCTAACGGTACTATTGCTAAGGTTAGTATTGACTTTGACACTTTAACCAACCTCTCTGATATTGCCCGCAAGGACTACGATATGTCCGGAGCGGTCCAGCACGGAGCTTCAACTCTACCTAGCGAAGCATTTCATCGTTTTCCCGAGGTAGGCTGTGCTGAAATACATTTAGCGACCCAATTTCAAAACATCGTTTATGATTATCTACCGATACCTTTGAAAGAGAAGATTTATAATTGGCTGCACAAAGAGTGTGCTGGCGAGAAAAAACCAGATTGGACTGATGACCAGTTTATTTATAAGACTAGAAAAAAAGCCTTAGGACCTTTTAAGAAAGAGATCCACTCTCTTTCGTATGATGTAAGAGAAAAAATCTCAAGCGCTCTCGAGGAGGAATTTTCTTTTCTTTTCGATAAGCTTAACATAAAGGACACCAAGGAAGCAGCAGATAAGTATGTTAAAATCGTAAAGATCGATAAACCTAAAGAAGATTTTTTAAAAGAAGAGAAAGACCTAGGAGTATTAGAAGGAGCAGATTAAGTGAAGCTAGGCTTTTTAAGCAAAGCGCAAAAAAGCCTTTAGCTGAACTTATCCCGAAACATTCTTTAAAAATATCGTAGAGATTTTTAAAGAATTTAGATGTTTCGGGATAATTCGAGCATACGACTTATGTTCATTAGTATTCCATAAGTCGTGCGCTCATTAAAGGAGGTAAAATGCGTTCAGATAAAGCAAAAAAGGGGTTAGAGAGAATGCCTAACCGTGCACTTCTCTATGGAGCAGGTTTAAGCTCTTCGCATATCAGTAAGCCTTTTATCGGAATTGCTTCCAGTTTTACAGATCTTATCCCTGGCCACATAAATATGCGCACTTTGGAGAGATACATCGAAAGGGGAGTAGAAGCTGGTGGCGGCACTCCCTTTATCTTTGGTGTTCCCGGAATATGTGATGGTATTGCTATGGGGCATAAAGGGATGAACCACTCTCTTCCTTCACGAGAGCTAATTGCTGATATAATCGAGAGTATTAGTTCTGCTCATGCCTTAGACGCGCTAGTCCTGCTTACTAATTGCGATAAGATTACTCCCGGGATGATAATGGGTGCCCTAAGGGTAAATATCCCGACTATAGTGGTAACAGCTGGACCAATGCTTGCCGGCCATGCTGGCTCTAAGAGGCTCTCATTAGTCCGCGACACCTTTGAGGCTGTAGGAAGATTCAAGGCTGGCCAAATTAATGAATGCCAGCGTCAAACCTTAGAAATCGAGGCTTGTCCTTCTGCTGGTTCTTGCCAAGGCCTTTACACGGCTAATACTATGGCATGCATAAGTGAAAGTTTAGGACTTTCTTTGCCTTATTGTGCTACTAGCCCGGCAGTATTGAATGAAAAGATACGAATTGCCTATAATAGCGGCCAAAGAATAGTAGAATTACTAAAGAAGAACATAACTCCCAGGGATATTGTGAATAAAAAATCTCTAGAGAATGCTCTTCGGGTAGATATGGCGTTAGGCGGTTCAACCAATACTGTCCTGCACTTAATGGCTATTGCTAAAGAAGCTAAGGTAGTTTTAAGTTTAGATGATTTTGACCGGATAAGCAAAGATACTCCGCATATTTCAAATCTACGACCTGGTGGCGATTATTTTATTGAAGATTTACACTATGCCGGAGGTATCCCGGCGGTACTAAAGCGGCTTATAAATAAAATAAAAGAAAATGAGAGCGTTAGCGGAAAAAAGATAAAGGAGATAGCTAAAGAAGCTAGGTTCAGCAATGAAGATGTAATTCGCCCACTTAATAAGGCTTATCGTAAGCAGGGAGGAATTGCTATTCTCTATGGCAATTTAGCACCCCAAGGATGCGTAGTTAAGCAATCAGCAGTAGATTCAGATATGTTAAAGTTCTCGGGCAAAGCAAGAGTGTTTAACTCCGAAGATGATGCCATGGCCGCAATTTTGGGCAAGAAAATTAAAAAAGGAGAAGTTGTTGTGATTCGCTATGAAGGTCCTAGTGGCGGACCAGGCATGCCGGAAATGTTATCGCCAACATCAGCAATTGTAGGTTTAGGCCTGCATAAGCATGTGGCTCTAATTACTGATGGTAGGTTTTCCGGAGGAACTCGCGGCCCTTGTATCGGACATATCTGCCCGGAGGCAGCTTCCAGAGGATTAATTGCTTATTTAAAGGATAAGGATACTATTGATATTGATATACCCAAGAGAAAGCTGGAAGTTAAGCTAAGCGCTCTACAGATTGCCAATAGAAGGAAGACAATGAAACCCTTACCAGCAAAGGTAAAATCCGGATACCTCTCTCGTTACGGGAAGATGGTTACTTCAGCATCAACCGGTGCGGTTTTGAAAGCCTAAAAAGGGTTATCAATTTTGCTAACAATTATTGTTGACATTTTTTTAGGCCTTTGTTATTATTTAACGTACACGGAAACCTAGAATTTAAAAGATGCGAGCCTTAAAGTTAATCCTAAAGCGAATCAGTAATTTACTGGGAACATTCTCTAGCGATATTGGTATCGACCTAGGCACTGCTACCACTTTGGTTTACTTGCGAGGAGAAGGTATTGTTTTGTGTGAGCCTTCAGTTTGCGCAATCTACAAAGATACCGGCATTCCTTTAGCGGTAGGTGAAGAAGCAAAGCGAATGCTAGGAAAAACTCCCGGAAGCATAGTAGCGATAAGGCCGATGAAGGACGGAGTTATCGCTGATTTTGGCGTAACTGAACAAATGTTACGCTACTTCATAAAAAAAGCCTACCCCCGAAAGATAATAATCGGACCGAGAATAGTAATTGCTGTTCCTTCGGGAATTACTGAAGTTGAAAGACGGGCAGTAAAAGACTCTGCCCATCGTGCTGGAGCACGGGAAGTAATTCCGGTAGAAGAACCGATTGCTGCTGCTATTGGTGTGGGACTGCCGATTGCTGAACCCCAAGGCAGTATGATTATCGATATCGGAGGAGGAACTACTGAAATCGCAGTAATTTCTTTAGGTGGGATTGTTTACGCACGCTCAATTCGAGTCGGCGGCGATGAGATGGATATTGCAATCACCGAACACATGAAGAAAAACTATAATCTTATGATCGGTGAAAGGACTGCCGAAGAGATAAAAATAAAGGTTGGTTCTGCCTGGCCTATCGACGAAGAGTTAACAATAGAAGTGAGAGGCCGGGATTTAATCACTGGTCTTCCAAAATTTATTAAAGCTGACTCTGAAGAAATACGCACTGCCTTAGAGGCACCTTTGCGAGAAATCGTTGAGGCGACAAAGGTTACTTTAGAGAGGACCCCTCCAGAATTAGCAGCAGATCTGATTGAAAGGGGAATTGTCCTCTGCGGCGGCGGAGCATTACTGCGGGGTTTAGACAGGCTAATCTCAGAGGAAACCGGCCTGGCTTGTTTTGTTGCCGACGATCCTCTAACTGCTGTAGCTTTAGGGACCGGGAAAATTTTGGAAGAACCTAAATTCTTAAAGAAGCTTTCCCTTGCGTCTTCCTTCTAAAACAAAACTCAAAATTCTGATTATCTACCTTCTGGTTCTTTTTCTGCTTTTTTTGCCTTTTAAGAACGCTATCCGCAATCTATTCTCTTTTTTCTTTCATCAACTAGCGATAACTCCACAAAAGACTCTTCAGGAAAACGAGAAACTACGGAAAGAAAATATTTCCTTGCAAATAAAGGTTAAGGAGTCAGAGCATCTAAAGAAAGAGAACGCGGACTTAAAAGAGGTTCTTAACTTTAAGAGCGATAAAGAATTTGACTTAATCGGTGTTGGGGTCTTAAGTTTCTCACCGTCGAGTTGGCGACGATATCTCTTAATAAACGGTGGAGAAGACATTGGCTTAGAGAAAGGGCTTCTAGCTGTTGATAAAAAAGGTAAGCTCATTGGAAAAATTACTGAAGTTAAAAAAACCTTCTCGCATCTGATTTTGGTCAATGATCCCAATTTTAACCTATCAGTATTTGTCGGAGAACTCGGTTCGGGATTACTTAAAGGAAATTTAACCGGGGCTAAGATTTTATACATCGAAGAGGATGAGGCCATAAAAAAAGGTGATAGGATTTGGATAAGAGCCGGTTCTTCAACATCTGCGATTGAAGTCGGTAAGGTCAAAAGTATTAGAAAAGAAACTAATCAGCTTTTTTGTGATATCGCGGTAAAATTAGCCTCCGAAGGCGCTTTTTTTGATAAGGTTTTTATTCTCAAATGAAAGGTTTAAATCTAAAAACTCTACTGCTGTTTACTTCGCTTTTCCTTCTTGACTTGATTAGACCTCTTGGTTATTCGCTGGCTGTCGAATTTGTTTTTTTAGGAATTATCTTTGTCTCCTTAAATGAGGATTTACTGCCAGCTCTTGCAATAAGTGCGATTTTTGGCTTACTTTGCGATTCTTTTAACCCCGGCATCAAACCCTTAAGTTTGGTAGAGTTTCCCCTTATTTGCCTCTTAAACCACTATCTCTTCTCTTACTTCCGCCTTGTAAATAAGAAGATTCAAGTTCTTATTGTGAAGAGCTCCTTAGTATTGCTGGCACTCATTATCCATATCATTATTAATTCTATTCATAGTGGCTTGATTTTACCGCTTTTTTGGATAAAATTTCTTATACAGTCTCTTTTAATTTATTTCTCGATGAACTACCTTATAGGCAAGGATAGAGGCATCTACCCTTTTAAAACAGCTCAATAATTTCACTAACTAAAAATACTCTTACGGAAAAAAGGATGCAACAATCTAGTTTTAATTTTTCCACAGCGGGGATCAAAAAAATCTACGCTAGTGGATTTTGGCTGCTAGTCTTAGTCCTTTTTTTCTATCAGATTATTAACGGCAGTTACTATAGGCAGCGAGCCCAAAATAACTACGTAAGGCTTATTCCTATGCCGGCAATCCGCGGTTCAATCTTTGACCGCAACGGCAATCTCCTTGCCCATGACCGTGCTATATTTAATATTAGCGTTATCCCGCATCAAATCAAAAACAAAGAAGACCCCCTATTTGAAGGTTTAAGTGAATTTACCAACCATAGCCTAATATCAATTAAAAAGAACTACCTCCAGAATTCAAAGAACCCTTTTAGCACGGTAAATATCATTAAAGATGTTGATAAAATCACAGCTTTGCGGCTAAAGGAAAAATTTAAGGATCAGATCCTAATAAGCCCTAAGCCCCAGCGTTACTACCCTCACTATGAAAATTCCGCTCACTTTCTTGGCTATGTAAAAGAGGCTGCTTCTGGCTATGAGAAGTTAAAAAAATATGGTTATAAACCTTTGGAGCGGGTTGGCCTTCTTGGCATAGAGCAGTATTATAATGCATACCTGAGGGGTCAAGATGGCGGAGATTTAGTTGAAGTAGATGCTCGAGGCCGGGTAGTTGGATTTTTGGGCGAAAGACGCCCCAAGAAAGGTCAAGATATTCATCTTACTATTGATAGCCGCATTCAAGAGATTGGTTTTGCTGTATTAGGTAAAAAGAAAGGTGTGGTTATTCTTATGGATTCAATGAGCGGTGAAATTCTCGCCCTTTGCTCAGCGCCTTCTTTTGACCCCAATAGTTTTATAAGGGGAAAGAACGTGACTAGGCTTCTCAATAATAAATCCAGTCCCTTGCTTAATCGTGCCACACAGGCAAGCTATCCTATAGGTTCTACTTTCAAGCCTTTGGTAGCCTTGGCTGCTTTGGATGAGAATAAAATAAAACCCACTAAAACATTTCTTTGTGGGGGAGAGGTAAGGGTCGGTTTAGCAAAATTCAACTGCTGGGAGACTCATGGCCTACAGAATCTATATCAAGCAATTACCCACTCTTGTAACTCTTATTTTTATAATCTCGGTCTAAATTTAGGACCAAATGCTCTATCAAGGGTGGCAAAACGATTTGGTTTAGATTCTTTAACCGGTATCGACCTGCCTTACGAAAAAAAAGGGTTTGTTCCCACTCTGCGCTGGAAAAAAAGATCCTTAAAGCAAAATTGGTTCGCTGGCGATACTGTTAATTTCTCTATTGGCCAGGGATTTATCGAAGCCACGCCTTTAGAGAACATGCTTGCGATTAATGTCTTTGCTAGCAATGGCTATCTGGTCAAGCCGCGGATTCTTAAAAAAGTAGGCAATCTGCCTTCAGGGTTACCCTCAAAAACCTACACCAGATATAAAAAAGAAGTTATTGAAGAGGTAAAAAGAGGCTTGCGTGGTGTGGTTAGCGAGGAGGACGGTACAGCAGCCATGCTAAAGAATCTGGATTTTGAAATCTCCGGTAAAACCGGCACAGCCCAAACAAGCGGCCGTCCACACGGATGGTTTATCGGGTATTTCCCTTACCAAGACTCAAAATACACTATTTGTGTATTCTTGGAAAGTGGAATCTCAAGTCATGAAGCTTTAAGAGTTGTCTATAAATTTCTCAAAAAAATTAGCGAGGAGGAGCTTCTTTAGAAGATGGTTAATTTAAGAGTGCTGGCATCTAAAATATCCGGCTTAAAGACAATTGTGGTTTGTCTGATTCTTTTAAACTTATTAAGCCTTCTCTCTATCTACAGCAGTCTTCACCAAAGCGGTGAACTCTCTAATCCTGCGATTCTCTATAAACAAATTGTTTGGATAATTGCTTCTTGGGCCTTATTAATACTCTTTGCTTCGATAAATTATCGGATCTACTTTGATGCTGGATATGTAATCTATACCTTGAATTTATTGCTCCTATTGTTAGTCTATTTTTTTGGTAAGACTGTGATGGGAGCCCAGCGCTGGATTTCAATTTTCGGTATTAC
>CAZPYY010000022.1:0-14808 GCA_964590995.1 uncultured Planctomycetia bacterium
TAAGAGTAGTAGTTACTCCCTTGGGTTTATTAAACAAAATATAAATATGTTCTTTCAGCCTTAAGGTTTTACCTTCAACCTCAACTTTATCCTTATCGCTAACTTGCAAAAAAGGCTTAAACGCTTCTTTATTATTAACCTTTACCTTACCTTCCTTGATAAGGCAATCAGCCTTCCTTCTTGAAGCATAACCACTTTTAGCAATGAAAAGATTTAAACGCATAGTTTTAATTACTTATTTAGCGACAGAGGTCAGGACTTTATCCGAATCTACTTTCTTGATCACTACCGGAATAATTTGGCCTAAAGGCACTCTCTCTCTTAAACGAACTTTAATGTAATTTTCAGTATAGCCGGAGACAAAACCATTACTCTCTTCCTCAGCAACCATATTAAGCCTCTTCCCTAAAAACTTCTTCTGATAACTAAAAGAGAAATCCTTGGCCATTTTTTTCAAATACTCATACCTTTGACGAATTAAGGTAGGATTTTTTATCTTGGCTTCTGAAAGTTGAGTCTTCTCCCGGGGAGAAAAGGTAAAAATATGCATGCGCATTGGATTAATCTGCTTTAAAAAGTCTACAGTATTTTGAAAGCTCTCCTCGCTTTCAGTAGGAAAACCTACCATAATGTCGCAGCTTATGGCAACATCGGGCTTAATCTTCCTTATCCCAAAGACCTTCTCCTGATACAAGGCTACTGTTTCCTTCTTGTCCATCTCCTTCAATATACGGTCATCCCCATATTGAAAAGGAAAGTGAAAGTGTGGACAGAGCTTGTTGTGTTTAAGAAGAGAAAATAGCCCCGCGCCTATAAAGAATGGCTCCAAGGAACTTAGGCGTAACCTCCCTAATGAAGGTAGGGCTAAAATATCCTTTACTAGATCTACCAAAGTGCATTTGGGAAATAAATCTCTTCCGTAAAGACTTAAGTTTACTCCACAAAGCACAACTTCACTATGCCTAAAGCAAATCTTCCGAATCTCCTCTATAGCATCTTCTCTATCCTTACTGCGAGACGATCCCCGAAGATATGGAATCTTGCAAAATGAACATAGATTATTGCATCCGTCCTGCACCTTGACGAAGGCGCGATGATTAGAAAAATAACTTATCTTTAAAGAATCTTTTTCTTTTCCCCGGCTTGATTCCCTTTGAGCCGGAGATGAGCCAAGGACAATATCTGGCAAGAGGTGCTTTTGATCCTGAGGAATAATATAATCTACACCTATTTCTTCAATAAAATCTCTATTTAGCTGAGCCAAGCATCCGCAGACTGCGATTTGAGCTTGGGGATTTTCTTTTTTTGCCCGGATAATTGCCTGTTTAGATTTACTATCAGCGCGAGAAGTCACAGTGCAAGTATTAATTACATATAAATCAGCTCGCTCATTAGTTATCATATGCCCCAAGAAAGAAAACTTCTCCTTCAAACCCTGAGTCTCGTATTGATTGACCTTACACCCAAGCGTAAAGAACTTGACCCTTAAACCACTCATTTCTTTATTGAAAAATAGTTAATTAAACCTACTGAGAATATGCTTGCAGTCTCTACTCTTAAAATATGCGAAGATAGTTTAAGGAACTTAAAGTTGCTCTGTTCGAGCTGATTATATTCTGAATGAGAAAAACCCCCTTCTGGACCAACAAGAACAAAAACTTCTTCTTCTTGACCGTCGAGAACACTACTTACCCTTTCACCTTTAACTGAAGCAACTAGTTTAACCTTATAACTGACATTGGTGATCTCTTGAAAATCTAAAACTTCTTTCAAGGAAGGCATCCATAACCTCTCTGACTGACGTAAGGCTCCAATGATTATCCTCTTCCATCTCTCTAATTTCTTGTCAGTAACCTTAACTTCTAGGCACCTTTTGCAGGCAAAAGGAATAAAACCATCTACCCCTAACTCAGTGGCCTTCTGAAGAATAAAATCAATCTTATCCTCTTTGGCAAGCGGAAAGCCTAAAATTATTCTTCTATCTGGTGCTAGACTACTCCTAGAAAGGCTCTCCCTTTTAATTGAGATATTCTTCTTAGCTATTGCCTCTATTCGATACAGATACTCCTTGCCCTGGCCATCAAAAACACACAAAGAGTCTTCCTTTTTAAGACGCAAAACATTCCTGATCTTATGGACAAGATTTTTATCCTTTATCTCAATAAAATCATTGATATCTTTGGATTGAATATAAATTCTTACTTTAGCCATGACTTTACGTTTTGTGCTTTGCACTTTTGGTTTTTATATGGACCTGAGGAGATTTGAACTCCTGACCCCCTGCATGCGAAGCAGGTGCTCTCCCGCTGAGCTACAGGCCCGACAAACATGCAAATATAAGGATTATTTGATGAAAACTTTTTTTAGGGTTTGTGAAGAAGACAAGAATCGAATATAGTCCTTAATAAATTACCCTTATGTCTATTTGAGCAGTGCCGGCAATAGGATTGCTACCTCCACCTACTGACGAAACATCAATTTGAACATCATAAGGTATCTGGTTATCAGTAACCGTAGCAGCACATCCACTAAGACTAGGAGCAACACCATTAGAAAGGCAATACCGAGCGTTAGGAGCCCAGGTACCTTTTCTTAACTGTTCTAAAGCTAAAACCATCCCACCCTGAGCAGCAAAGAAAGCATTGGTCCGTTTTATCTTGTGTTCAGCAATACGAGATTCTTGAGTCATAAGGAAAAGAGCAGCTAAAGCAAGAGTAAAGACTACTAGCATAACACCAATTACAACTACTAAAACTACACCTTTTTTCATTCCGGCTCCTTTTTTCTCAAACTAATCTGATATTCAAGGCCATCTTTCTTAACCAAAACATGGCCTTCTCGAGACAACCACCCCAAACTCATAAGGGTTAGCTCACGTGACTTCTCTATCCCAGCCATTAATTGCGTTAAACCTACTTGGCCGTGCTTATCGAGAAAATTCCAAATCTCCCCTGCTACTATTCCAATTTCTGTAATCACCTTTTAACCTCATCACTACTGGTTGAGATCAGATCTCAACCGGCTCCCCGCCTAAAGGCGAGGGAGATTGTAGACATTTTTCTTTATTGATACTCCCACAAAGGGGACAACGCCAAAACTCAAAGAAAATTGAAACAAAATACACCGAGGCACAAACCTCGCATTTTCTTTTCTCGAGCTGCATCTCTTTCTTAACCAAGGAGTTACGCCGATTATTTATATACTCCAGAAAGAAAGCAAATACCAGCCATCCGCTTAAGATGATAGCTATAAATAATGAGAGCTCTATGCACATTTATTTTACTACCCCATCTAACTTTGTCCAGAAGAATCTATCATCAAGAAAAAAGGTCGCCTCTCGAAGATATTCCTGCAAGTACAAATTCCCGTAGGAGTTGACCGGCAATTTCTCGGGATAGAGAAAAAGAACTTTCCCGTATGGCGAAACATAAGCCTTGTAAGAAACATCTTCCTCCTCCCAAGGAGAAAAGACAACCCCTCTTTCCCAGAGATAGAAATGGCGTTGCCCTTCTTTTGCATCTTTTAAAGGGGAAAGTGTTTTAGTAATCTTGGGAATAAGGAAGCTTAAGTTATGATCTTCCTTATCTTCGAGGAGATATGAACCCGGAAGTTGAGGAGAAGAAAAATACTCTCTCCTGACATTATCTGAAGAAAAATCTACACTTTCAGGGAAAACAACTTCCTTCTCCTCAAGAAACAAATCTTGATGGCTAAGTATATTAAACCAACTGTAAAAGGAGGGATCACCCTTTGCTGTAATCTGCAAAGAGCAGGAAAAGACAACTACTAAGTGCAAAAGTACCGAAAGCACCAAAGGAAAAAGTATAACAAATTTCTTTCGCATCAGAAGAGATTTAGGATTATTCATCGTAAGTAGTGGCGATGCCTATCTTCTCTATTCCAAATTTCTTACAAGCATCCCATATTTTTACCACTACCCCTAAACTAGCATCTCTATCAGCCTTGATGAAAATAGAAGTAAATTTTCCTTCTTTTATAAAATCTTCAACCTCTTTGACCGTTAAAGGCCTACCTTCAAGATAAATTATATCTTCGCTGGAAATAACTACTGTTAGGGATCGGACATCAATCTCCTCTGGTGCCAATGCTTTAGGGAGCTTAACGTTAACGCCAGGGATAACTATAAAGCTAGAGGTAAGCATAAAGAAAATCAGTAGAAGAAAAATGCAATCAATCAACGGAGCAATATCTATCTGCCGCAGACCTGCCTCTATTCTTGCACTCTTTCTAAACTTCATCGGTATACCTGCTTTGAGGCAGAAATTCTAAAAGCTCAGTAGCTGCTCTCTCGGCCCCGAGTGTAAGTAAATTGACCTTATGGACAAAGTAGTTATACATAATATAACTTGGTATAGCTACAGATAAGCCGGCAACTGTAGTAAGGAGAGCTTCCCATATTCCGCCAGCTAAATCAGACGGATTAACCAACCCAATACTAACTGTCTTTTGCTCAATAATATAAAAGCACTTAACCAAACCCACCACTGTTCCCAGAAGACCTAAAAGTGGTGAGATATGCGCAATTGTGCTTAAAAAATTCAAATTTTTCTCAAGCTTTGGTATTTCATATAAAGAAGTGTTTTCCATTGCTTCTTTAATCACATCCTTAGCTTCCTTATAATGACTAAGACCAGATTTTAAAATGTTGGTTGCGTAAAAAGGATTTTTTTCGCAAATGTCAATTGCCTCAGTGATCTTATTTCTGCGCACCAAATCTAATATTTTTGATATAACTAATAGATTATTGCTTTTAATGCTAAGATAGAACAATAATCGCTCTACGATAATCGCTACAGAAAAAAATGAACTCAAAAGTATTGGTATGATTAACCAGCCGCTTTTTGAAATCAATTCCCACATAATACCTCCTTTTAGTCGTGAGTTGTGAGTCGTGCGTATTGAGTATTATAATTTTATCTACAAAAACTCAATACCCAATACCCGATGCTCAATACTATATAATAAATAATATTTATTCTAATTCTCTCAGTCTTGCCTCGGCTATATTAGCCTCTTTAACACCCAAGCTAATTATCTTCTGATAAACTTTCTTAGCCTCTTCTTTTTTACCTATCTTCTCATAAATTCGGGCAATACGAAAGTACGCTTTAACGTCATACTTTGTGGAATTACTATTCCCAAGATCCCCTTGGTCAGAGAATGCATAAATGACTTTAAAGTACTCCTCTATTGCATCTTGCCCCCTATCAACCTTTTCTAAACATAACCCTAAGGTAAATCTTAACTCAGGATTATCTATATTCTCGGCAATTGCTCTTTGGAAAACCGTTATTGCCTGACGATAATCCTTCATCTCCTTCAGGAGAAAAGCTTTCTCGGCAAGAGCAACCTTAGAAATAGGGGGGGTTGATTCTATAAGATCGTCGTATAACTTTAAAGCTTTTTGGTTCTCCCCTCTCTGGAAAAGAATCTTTGCTAAATAGAGTTTACCCTTCAAAGCCAAAGGTGTCTGCCGCTTAGACAATCTTCCAAAATAACTTTGGGCTTTTTCTAGACTACCTCGATTCCAATAAAGATGGCCTAAGGAAAGCAAGGCTTCCTGGGCTGAAGAAGAATCTTTATAGTCGCTAATAACCTTCTTGTAATATTCCTCGGCCTCAAAATAGTTCTCTTCCTTCTCGCATACCCCCCCTAAATACAAAGCTACAGAGGCAGCATATTGTGAATGAGGGTATCGAGCGAGAAAATCCTTCCATACCTTCTTGGCTTTATCGAATGAAGACAAGTTAAGATATACATTACCCATATCAATGTATGCCAACTCAGCGATTTCTTTATCTTTAAACCTTCCGACTATTCTTTTGAAGACTAAAAGAGCTTGCTCATAATCCTTCTCATTGAAAAGGCACTTTCCATAAAGATAATTAACTTTGGAAATGAGATCATCTCGAGGAAATTTATTGATAAAATCATCCAATAAGCTCTTTGTCTTTACATAGTCTTCCCGGGAAAAATACCCGACAGCTAAGTAATATTGAACCTGGGGTATAAGTTTTGAAGAGGGAAAGTTGCTCTTAAGATTCTTTAGAGCTAAGAAGGCCTTCTCGAGATCCTTCTTTTTCAAAAAACACATTCCGATCTGAAATTGAACATAGTCAGCATATACTGTATTAGGTTGACTCTTCAAGATACTATTATAAATATCTAAAGCCTCCATGTATTTGCCAGTTTCCTGATAGGCATCAGCAATCTGAATCTGAGAGCTTGCTTTTACAATAGGATTGTCGGCATATTCTAAGGTACTCTTAAATTCATCTATTGCCTTCTTGAATTTACCGTTCTTTAGGTAACACCAGGCCAAACCATAGTGAGCCTTGTTAACGCTCTCTGCATATTGTGAACCTTTAAAATTATCGAGTACATACTTATAAACGGAAATAGAATCGTTTAATCTACCCATCTCATAAAGAAGGTCAGCTTTATTTAGATAGGTGTCAATTAAAAAGTTACTCTTAGGATAATCTCTTATGAAGATATTAACAGTCTCTAAGGCCTGGATGTAATCTCCAACCTTAAAGTAATAAACTCCTTGTGAGAAAAGACGTAATTCTTTATCCTTTATTTTATCGATGTTGCCCTTAGCCTCAATTTTGTCACCCCTTTCAATATAGGTGAACCCTAATCCCTGATAGATTAAATCTTTGAGTTCTAAATTGCGGCTACCTTTTAAAGCATTTTGATAGCTATCTAAAGCTTTGCTCCACTCTCCTTTAATGCAATAGCTTTCCCCGAGGTAGAAATACACCTTTGACCGAAGGGTTCCTTTAGGGAAATTTTTAATATATTTCTCCCCTAAAGATATAATCTGATCGTATTTTTTCTTCTGGAGATGAATGCTTAAAATCTGAGAATATGTATTATTGGTTACTTCCTCTTGAGGGCATTCGGCAATGATTTTATTAAAGATCTCCTCAGCCACATCTGTTTTGCCTAGCTCAAAATTACAACTACCGGTCAAATAATAAGCTTCCCAGATAAACTTAGAATCCGGATAATCATCTATAATCTTTTGAGTGTAGCTTAAGACCTCTTTGAAATCTCTCCCGCGGAAATAGATAATACTTAACCAGTGATAGGTTTCACTGAGGATATCTCCTTTTTCTCCATTCCTCTCGATCTCAGTAAAAGTCTCTAGGGCTCTTGCGTAGTCTTCCTTATGATAATAACACTTAGCTATATATAGTTTAGCCTCGTAAAACAAAGGGCTCTTGGGAAAATCTCCTATAAATTTCTTAAAGAGTGAGAGGGAAGCATCATAAAAGTCATCAGAAAAAGCTTTAGCTGCAATGTGAAATTTTTCTTCTTCTTTGCTGCCAGAGAAACCCGGAGAAGATGAAAATACTGATAATACTAAGACTAAGATAAGGATTCTTGAAATTCTCTGCATATTGTAAATTACTAACCTAGTTTACCTTTTAAAAACTTTCCGGTATAAGAAGAAGGACAAGTTGCAACCTCTTCCGGTGTCCCGCAAACAACAACTCTTCCTCCGCTGTCTCCTCCCTCAGGACCTAAATCAATAACATAATCAGCACATTTTATCACATCTAAATTATGCTCTATAACTAAAATCGTATTTTTTTTATCGACTAAGCGGTGCAATACCGATAAAAGCTTTTTTATATCGTCAAAGTGCAAACCGGTTGTTGGTTCATCAAGAATATAAAGGGTCTTTCCGGTTGCTTTTTTCCGTAATTGAGAAGCAAGCTTAATCCTTTGGGCCTCCCCCCCGGAAAGCGTAGTAGCTGATTGCCCTAAACCAATATAACCCAAACCAACATCTTTTAAGGTCTGTAAAATATTTTTTATCCGGGGAAAATTTATGAATAGTTCATAAGCCTCATCAACATTCATCTCTAACACATCGGATATACTTTTGCCTTTAAATTTTACCTCTAAAGTCTGCTTATTAAAGCGCTTGCCTGCGCAAACTTCACAAGGCACATAAACATCGGGAAGAAAGTGCATTTCAATCCTTTTCGTTCCTTCACCGCTACACTCCTGGCATCTTCCGCCAGAAACATTAAAACTAAAACGGGCCGGCTTATAACCACGCATTCTTGCTTCTGGCAATCCTTGAAAAACCTCTCTTATGTAGGTAAATACTCCGGTGTATGTTACCGGATTAGAACGGGGGGTTCGGCCAATCGGAGACTGATCTACAATAATTACCTTATCGATGTTTTTTAAACCAACTATCTCTTTGAATTCACCAGGCTTCTCCCGTGAATTGTAAAGACTCTTGGTCAAAGCTCTGTAAAGTATATCCTCTACTAAAGTCGACTTACCCGAACCAGAGACCCCGGTAACACAAATAAATGTTTCTAAAGGGATTTTTACGTCTATATTTTTCAAATTATGTTCACGGGCACCTTGTATGTCTAAAGTTGACCTGACCCTATAGGGCCTCCTCTTGAGAGGCTTAGCTATCGACTCATCGCCTCTTAGATATTTAGCGGTTAAGGTATCCTGGGTAAATAGCTTCTCTCTTTCTCCGGAATAGACAACCCTCCCTCCTTTTATCCCTGCTCCTGGTCCCAAATCAACTACCCAGTCGCTGGAATGAATCATTTGCTCATCGTGCTCAACAACAATTATTGTATTACCTAGGTCTTTTAACTTTTTTAAGGTATTAATTAATTTGGCATCATCCCGAGAGTGTAGCCCAATTGTTGGTTCATCAAGAATATAGATCACTCCAGAAAGAGATGAGCCTACTTGAGTAGCCAGCCTTATCCTTTGGGCCTCCCCTCCGGAAAGTGTAGAACTTAATCTATCCAGGGAAAGATAAGCTAATCCTACATTAATACAAAAACTAAGACGCTTTTCTATTTCTTTTACAATTGGTGCGGCAATTTTCTCCTCAGAGCCTCTAAGTTCCAACGAAGAGAAAAATTCAAAACATTCTTTGATGCTCAACTTTACTACATCCCATATAGATTTACCGCCTACATACACACTCAAAGCCTCTGAGCGCAAACGTTGACCTAGACACTTTGGGCAAGCTAGCTTTGACATATATTTAGATATCTCTGTCTTTCGATATTGACTATCAGTAGTATTGAATAATCTTTCTAAATTAGGAATGACTCCCTCGAAAGGCTTATCCCAAACATAAGTATCTTCATCACCGTAAAGAATCTTCTTCCTTATTTTCTTTGAAAGACGATTAAAAGGAGTATCCATTGATATTTTTAAGCCTTTTGATAATTCTCTAAGGAGTGCTCTGTAGTACATAATATAACCTCGGCTGCCTCTTCGCCAAGCTGCAATCGCTCCTTCTCGTAAAGCCTTTTCTTTCTCAGGAACAATAAGATCAGGGTCAAATTCCAATTTTATGCCTAACCCATTGCAATCCGGGCATGCTCCATAAGGAGAGTTAAAAGAAAACTTTCTTGGCTCCATCTCGCCCAAAGACATCCCACAATTGTGGCAGCTTAATTGAGTATTAAATAAAAACTCTTTAGAGTTGCTATTATCAACTATCAAACAAAACCCTTGGGAGTGCTTTAGGGCTGTCTCTACAGAATCAGCAATCCTATCCTTATAATCTGCCGAAACCTTAATTCTATCGACAACAATCTCAATGTTATGCAACTTATACCGGTCGAGTTTTAACTTATCTTCCAACTCACAGATCTTGGCATCAATTCTTACCCGAGCAAAACCCTCCTTAAGCAGCCTCTTAAATAGAGCTTGGTAGAGGCCCTTTTTACCTCTGACTATCGGAGAAAGAATAAGTATCTTATGATTTTCAGGAATTTGCATCACCTTATCAATTATCTCCTGGGGTGTTTGTTTAGTGATTTGCCTTGAACAGTGAGGACAATAAGGTTTACCAATACGGGCAAAGAGTAAACGCAAATAATCATAAACCTCGGTTTGAGTAGCCACAATGGAGCGAGGTGAACCGCCGGCAGTTCTTTGCTCAATGGCTATTGCCGGAGAAAGCCCTTCAATATGCTCGACATCTGGTTTCTGGAGCTGCTCTAAGAACTGACGGGCATAACTAGAGAGACTCTCTACATATCGGCGTTGCCCCTCAGCATAAATAGTATCAAAGGCTAAAGATGATTTACCCGAACCAGAGGGGCCAGTAACTACAGTCAGCTTATTCTTGGGTATTTTTAAGTTAACCTTCTTTAAGTTATGCTCCTTAGCGCCCTTTATAATTATATGGTTATCCATAATCTAGTCATTTTGCTTCTTTGGTTTATTTAGTTTTGAAAAAATAATAACTACACAAACCGTATAAACCAAAAAATAATATTAACTATACAACTTATTAGCTTCCGATTTTTAAAGGAGAAAAAATCTTCTTTAATAACTGCTGCGTGGAAAGAATAGCTAAGGCGCTTGTCTTCGGGTTTGTTTTTGAAGGGATATTTTCTACTCTTATGCTTAATTTAGCTTCCTCGGAATCCACAACGATATGATGGACGTTTCTCTTTAGCTTTGGATCAGCCTTTATGCAAACCTTGACCCTCTTGAAAGCTGAAGCCAAAGATATGGCAACTGCAACGTTTATATTCTTGGGAAAATATTTTATCGCTTCTTTTACGCCCCCTCTAAACACAATCTTTACTTTCCTTAGATTTGTTAAATTAATCTTCTTCTTCTTCAAATAATCAGCACCGATAAGCCCACGTGGTGGTTTAGAAGTAGTTAAAGATACTTTCTTAATATTCCCCATACTTAAAGCACCTAAGCCATCTATCCCTGAAACTGCTCCTGAAGAAACGTAGATGTTTATCCCCCTTTTAGCTGCTTCTTTTAAGAGGGGAGCTTTATCAATAAGAGCACCCACGCTAAGAATTATTAAGTCTTTGCGGTAGGTAATTACTTTCTTAAGAAGAAAACTAGCTGCTGCACCGGAAGCAGTCTCAATAACTAAATCTACCTTTTTAACCAAAGCAACAGTATCATATATCTTAGGTGCCGAACGTAATTTCTTCTGCAGATCCCTAGCTGCCTTAATATCTTTATCAGCTAAGGCATAGACAACTGCTGAAGAAGAGAGTTTCTTATCAATATATGAACCGACCCCCCCTCCAATAGCTCCGCAACCAACTATTCCTATTTTTACTATCTTATCTTTTGGCATTTAAAATAATATTATCGATTAACCGCACTCTTTTAATGTAAACAGCCAAGGTGATTAAAACCTTGCTTCTTATCTTCTTCACCTTTTTTAGGTTATCGGGGTCGACTATTTCTATGTAGTCTATTCTAGCTAATTCTGTAGATTTTACAAGCTGTTTCATCTGGCTAATCACCCTTTTTGGATCCCTTTCCCCTGATTTTATAAGCTTTTTAGCTAAGACTAAAGCTTGATAGAGACAGCGGCTGCTTTTTCGAGCCTGGCCCTTTAAATAGCTGTTTCTAGAACTCATAGCTAAATTGTCCTGCTCCCGTATAATAGGCAAAGCCCTTATCTTGATTGGAAAATTAAAGTCTTTTACTAGTTCTTTTACAATAAGGGTTTGCTGATAATCTTTCTGACCAAAATAAGCAATATCCGGTTTGACAATATTGAATAACTTCACAAGAATAGTGCATACTCCTTTAAAATGTCCCGGCCGTGACTTTCCGCACAAAACCTTGCTTAAATTGCTCTCATCAGCATAGACAGAGACTCCACCAGAAGGATACATCGTGCTTACTTTAGGGAAAAAGAGCAAGTCAACGCCTTCATTCTTCAACTGTCTCTTATCTTTGGCAAGATTTCTGGGATAACGCCTGTAGTCCTCTCCAGCACCAAATTGAGTAGGATTTATAAAAATACTCGCTATTAAAAAATCACACTCCTTTCTTGATCTCTTAACTAAAGAAAGGTGCCCTTTATGCAAAGCTCCCATAGTAGGAACAAAACCGATTATTTTACCCACCTTACTTTCCTTGCCGGAAACCTCCCTTACCTTCTCAATGCTTCTGGTGATAACCATGTTTTATTAATTTATTTTTTAATTCCGGTTCAATCTCTAAAAGTGGCTCTATTACGAATTTGCGCTCAAACATCCGGGGGTGAGGAACCTTTAACTCAGGCTCATCTATTACCTCTTCCCCATATAAGAGAATATCTAAATCAATTGTCCGGGGAGCATTCTTGAATAAACGAACCCTTCCTAAACTATCCTCGATGCTTTGCATCTCCTTTAATAGATCTAAAGCAACCAAATTCGTCTCTAGCTTTATAACTGCATTTAAGTACTTTCCCTGACCCGTAGCGTTTTGAGGCTCAGTTTCAATCATTGATGATACTTTCTCGACAGTAATATTTGAAGCTTCTTTTAGGCAATCAATTGCCTTATTAATACAATCTTCTCTATCGCCTAAATTAGAGCCAAGACCTATAAAGACTACCGGCATTTTTAACTATTGGGAAAACTTATTTGTAATCGGCATGCGTGTATCTTTACCAAAAGCACGGGGGGTAATTTTTATGCCTACAGGCGCTTGGCGGCGCTTATATTCATTGAAATCAACCATCTCAATTGCTCTCTTAACCAAACTTTTCTTAAATCCCTTTTTAGTTATCTCATCTAAAGAGTGATGTTCTTCCACATATAATTTGAGGATAGGATCAAGTAACTCGTAGGGCGGAAGGCTATCAGTATCTTTTTGGCCGAACTTGAGCTCTGCCGAAGGAGCTCTTTTTATCGTTGAGCTTGGAATAACTTTCTTGGAATTAATCTTATTTATATACCTTGCTATCCTATATACCAGCATTTTGTATACATCGCTTAAAATGCCAAATCCACCAACCATATCGCCGTAAAGCGTACAATAACCACAAGAAACTTCGCTCTTATTGCCGGTATTAAGCACAAGATATCCGAATTTGTTGGAGAAAGCCATTAGAATATTTCCGCGAATTCTAGCCTGAAGGTTTTCTTCTGCTCTATGCCTCTTGCCACTCCCCAAATAAGGTTTAAGGTCTTTAAGATAAGTTTGTAAAGTATTATCGATTCTCACCACAGAATGTTTTATCCCTAAATTCTTGCATATTTGCTTTGCATCGCGAAGTGTACCTTCGGAAGTATAAAGTGAAGGCATAATAAGGCCATAGACATGCTCTTTACCCAAGGTCTCCTTAGCTAAAGCAGCTACAACTGCAGAATCAATTCCTCCGCTTACCCCTACAACCACCTTTTTAAATCCATTCTTCTTAACATAATCACCAAGGCCCAGCCGTAATGCTGAAAATGCTTCTTGGGTCTCGTTAACAACAACCTTTTTAAGAGGGTACTTTTTCCCCTCATTGAGATTGAAAATAAGTAAGTCTTCAGAGAATCTCTTTGCAACAGCAATAAGTTTACCTGAAGGCGAAATAATCTTGCTGGTTCCATCAAAGACTAGCTCATCCTGGCCCCCCACTAAATTACAATAGAGCACAAAACTCCTTGTTCTTTTAGCAGCATGAGATAAAACCTTCTCCCTAATGCTCACCTTACCCAAATGAAATGGCGAAGCAGAAATATTAATCACAAAATCAGGAGATTTTTCTCTTAAAGAATTAATAAACTTCTCTTCCCAAATATCTTCACAAATACTCACCGCAAACGAATAGCCTTTAATGGTATATACTGCTAATTTGTTACTTGAAGAGAAGTACCTCTTCTCGTCAAAAACTCCATAATTAGGCAGAATATTTTTCCGGTAAATACTGGCTATCTTACTGTTACGGATTAAGGCACAAGAATTGTATATGGCACCCCCTTTCTTATCTACAAACCCAACCAAAACAGCTATGCCTCTGCACTCTTTCTTTATAGAACTTAAAACCTCTATATTCTTAGCAATAAAATGGTTTTTTAGGAGCAAATCCTCAGGGGGATATCCAGGTAAGGCTAGCTCAGGAAAGACCACCAAATCTGCGCCTTTTTTCCTTGCTTCTCTTATAAAGGCAATAATTTTAGCGCGATTCTGCTTTAGGTCTCCAACGGTAGGATTAATTTGGGCTAAGGCAATCTTAATCATAATGTCCTATTATACCCCTTTTTCCTGAGTAATCAAGCAGACCTTCTTCTCCAGCGGAAGAAGAAGAAAATGCTAATAATTATCGAGACTAACGCCGCAAATTGCGAAGTAGAAAGAGAGAAAATTTCTCCTCGAAGATCTCCTCGATAAAACTCTATAATAAACCTAAAAATCCCATAATAAATACCATAGGAAAGCAAAATCTGGCCGTCAAATCTCTTGTATTTCTTAAAAATCAAGAGTAAAAAAAATATTAAAAACAGAAAAAGAGCAGAAATCAGCTGGGTAGGGATGACTTTTGCCCCCAAAAGGCCAGCCGGAGATTCCAGAGGGAATAAAATCCCCCAGCTTGAATCTGTAGGCTTTCCGTAACAACACCCATAACAGAAGCAACCAATTCTTCCCAAAGCATGCCCTAACGGAATACCTAAAGCTACAATATCTGCAACCCTTAGGAAATTGATTTTGTACTTTTTAGCCAAAATAAGAAGCGTTAAAATACCTGAGATGATCCCTCCGTAAAAGACAAACCCGCTGCGGCTTAAAATAACGCTAAGGGGATTACTTAGAAACCACCGCCACTCTACCAAAATATAAACTACTCGCGCCCCTAAAAAACCCCAGACCAGGGTCCAGAAAAAAATATGTGAGAAAATCTTTCCGGAGATGCCCTCTTTATCAGCTTGGTTTTTACAGATAAGATAAGAAGCAATTACACCTAAAAAGACAAAAACTCCGTAGGTATATATGGTAACTGGTCCTAGCTTAAACAATTCCGGAAACATT
>CAZPYY010000023.1:0-14720 GCA_964590995.1 uncultured Planctomycetia bacterium
ATAAAAAATACCGGCATTGATATGATTCAATGGCGCAATTTAAATATAGACCCTGATTATTACCTAAAGCATATTCCATATAATAAGCTAAAGCCTCAAGGCGTTCTTTGCCTTTTAAATACAATAAAGAAAGAATTCCCCGGCCTAAAACATGGTTATTTTAACCTTCCCAAAGAGAGCTTTTGATTTTTCTAAGCCCTCATTTTAATTTTTCCCCTAAAAAATTTTTCATTTTATACCTTGACAAGTAGAGAATGTATGGTATAGTTTAATTACTAGAAAAGCCATAGAAATAGTAGTAATTTGCAAAAGGTAATGTTATGAGGGCTTATTAGCTCTCTATTTTTTTAAAAGTATTCACTATTAATTTGATAGAAAAGGTAGTATTATTATATGGAACATCCTAAAAGATCAGCGATAAAGGCTTTAACCTGGCGGGTTATAGCATTCTTGGTGACTATAATTGCTGTCTATATCTATAGTAAAGATATTAAGGAAGCTCTTGTTGTAGGAATAAGCGCTAACTTTGTAAAAATATTCTTATATTACATCCATGAAAGAATTTGGAATAGAGTTAAATTTGGCAGAGTAAAGATCCCAGAGTATCAGATTTAAAGTTTTGTATACAAACAGAGAGGAGGTTTTAAGATGAATTTCCTAGGCAAGAAAGAAGACTTAAAAGAATTGGTTGAAAAGTTGAATTTTAAGGAGAAGGTTGAGCGTTCCTTAGCCCTTATTGATCAGGCTTACCAGAAGTATCGAGATGGCTTAGTTGTCGCTAATAGTCTTGGTAAGGATTCAGTTGCAGCTTGGGATCTCGCCAAGCGGGTTAATTCAAAAATCCAAGGGTTCATTATAACTACAAGATTTAAACCCAAAGAGACTGTTCAATTCATGAATGAAGAGGTAGCAAGATATCCAGAATTAAAGGTATACACGAATGATGTTGGAATACCTGATAAGTTGTATGAGACCGACCCTAACCGATGTTGTGATTTATTAAAGGTCGAACCGGTAAAAAGGGCAGTAGAAGAGCTAAGGGTTGTCTGTTGGGTTACTGGTCTGCGTTGTACCGAAGGCCGTACGCGTACAGATTATGAAGAGGTTGAAGAGAGAGACAAGGGGTTGATTAAACTGAATCCGATTCTTATTTGGAAAGAGAGAGAAGTATGGCAGTATTTAGCTCTTTATGGAGTTAAGGTAAATCCTTTGTATGGTCAAGGGTATAGGTCTTTAGGTTGCCAACCCTGTACTAAGATTACCAATGATGATAACGAGCGGGCTGGACGCTGGATAGGCACTAGTAAGTGTGGTGGAGAGTGTGGAATTCACACTCGGCCTTTAAAGGCAGAAAAATAGACAGGGGGGAGAAGATGAATTATCTTCCAATTGCAATAAACCTAAAGAATAAGCGAGTAATCGTGGTTGGTGGAGGAAAGGTTGCCCAACGTAAGATTAAAACCCTTCTGGATACTGAGGCTTTAATAGTTGTTATAGCTCCAGAGATAACTTCTAAAATTAGGTTGTTAATCGAGAAAGGAGTTGTTAACTGGGAGAGCCGGAGAGTGCAGGAGTCGGATATAAAAGAGGCTAGGCTTATTGTCGCTGCTACTGATAGCGAAGAGGTAAATAGAGACATAAGCCGCTGGGCTAAGCAGTCTAGGATTCTAGTTAACGTTGTCGACAGACAACTAATCAGTGATTTTATTTCACCAGCCCTTTTGCAGCAGCATAAGGTATTTGTTGCTGTATACACCGACGGTCGGGACCCGGTGTTGTCGAGAGATCTAAAGAATTACCTAAAGGAGAATTGGGATGATTTCCTATCTTATAGGGATAGATCAGAAAAGGACAAAATTAGAGGTTCGGGAAGTAGCCTCGAGGAAGCGAAATTTAATAACTCGTTTTTGGCAGAGCCTTAATGAAGCCTCGGCAGTGCTCTTTACTTGTAATAGGGTTGAGCTATACGGTGCTGCCAAAGACCTATCTTCCATGACTAGTGCTGTTAATGCTTTGAGAAGAGAATTCCCAATTCTTTTTAAAGATGCTTATTTAAGACAGGGTAATAGGAGAGTTATTAAACATGCTTTGGAATTAGCTTCTGGTTTGCATTCGCAAATTCTAGGTGAGCCTCAGATATATCACCAGTTGGGTTCTTGGCTAAGACAGAATTCAGTTTCACAAGCAATTAAAAATCTCTGGATTAAGGTTTTACCCTTGACCCAGGATATAAGAGCCAAGTCAGGGATAAGCACAGAGGAGACAGACATTGCTGACATTGTCTTAAGTGATTTAGCTTGTCGCTGTTCGGCCAGGACAAAGGAAGTTATAGTGGTTGGTGCTGGTAAGGTCGCCGGGCTTATTGCTGATAAAAAAATACCGGGAGTTAATCTAAGCTTTGTTTCTCGGAAAAGGCAGAGCAGGGCAAGGCAGCTAGCCAAAACTTCAGGTGGGAGAGCTATTTTGTTTGATAATTTGTTTGATGCCCTGGTCCATGCTGACAGTTTGATAAGTGCAACAGCTAGCCCCCACTACATATTAGGAAGAGAGGATCTTTTAAAAGCTGCCAACAGGAGGAATAAGCTTCTTTATATCTACGATTTGGCTGTATCTAGAGATATTGAGCCTACAGTAAGAGACATCCAAGGAGTCTCATTGCAAAATCTCGATGATTTGGACATCCTTTTTAAAGAACATAATAAGAACTTAGAGAATTGTGTTCAACGAGCAGAGGGTTTAATCAAAGAATCAATAAGAACTATTGAGGAGGAACTTTATGAACTTTCATGTCAGAGCCGGGACCAGGCCGAGCCGGTTAGCCTTGAGGCAGGTTGAGGAGATTAAACAACGCTTTAAGGATATTAGTCTTGACCCGGTTACGATTAAGACAAAAGGGGATAAAGATAAGATAACCCCCTTAGCTTTAAAAGGGAATAGCAATTTCTTTACCTATGAGCTCGAGCAAGCTCTACTAAATAAAGAAATCGATATCGCTATACACAGCGCCAAAGATTTAGAAGAGGATATTCGGCCAGAGTTAATTATAGCGGCAACCACTAAGTCGATAAATGAATTTGATTGTTTAGTCGCTCGTGGAAACTTCACCTTGGATACGCTTCCGGTAAACTCAAAAATTGGCACCAGTAGTATTAATAGGCGTAAGGGAATAACAAATTATCGTAACGATTTAATTTGTAAAGATATACGCGGCAACATTGAGGAAAGATTAGCCCAATTAGGCCGGGGTGATTTTAATGCCATTGTAGTTGCCCAGGCTGCTTTAATAAGATTAGGGTTAGAAGGTTTAAAGCTTCAGATTATTCCTTTTGAGATCATTAAACCTCACCCCTTGCAGGGGCGGCTGGCAATACAGGCCTTAAGAGAGAGAGAAGATTTAGCTAAGTTTTTTGGAGAGATTGATGGAAAATAAAAAAGGTAAAGTATATATAGTAGGAGCAGGCCCGGGAGACCCGGAATTAATCAGCCTAAAAGGATTAAAAGCTTTAAGGCGTGCTGATTACCTGCTTTATGACTTTCTTTCAGCTCCGGAGTTATTAGGAGAAGCTAAGCCCTCCTGCCATAAAATCTGTGTTGGAAAGGCTGACCGGTTGCATTTGAAAGAGCAGGGCCAGATAAACAAATTGCTATATGAGAAGTCTCTTGTATCTAAAAATGTAGTTCGCCTTAAAGGCGGAGACCCGTTTATTTTTAGCCGCGGGCATGAAGAAGCAAGATATCTTATTGGTAAGGGTGTAGAAGTTGAAGTCATTCCCGGGATAACCTCAGCTATTGCCGCAGCCGAGAGCTTTGGTATACCTTTGACTATTAAGAATAGAATATCATCAGTAGCTATACTAACCGGCAGGAAGAAAGATCTTAAGGCCAAAATCGATGCTCCTTCCTGCGGCACGCTTATTTATCTAATGGCTGTTGCTAATATAGCTAATGTGGTTAAGGCTTTACGGCGAAGTAAGAGAAGCGAGGATACTCCTTGTGCTTTTATCGAGAAAGCCAGCAGAAAGGACTCCCGAATAGTTTATGCGACTATCAAGACTGTAGAGAGAAAGGCTCGTAAATTTAATATCCGGCCACCAGCAGTATTAATTGTTGGCGAGGTGGTAAAAAGAGGTAAGAGAATTCAAGATGAAGACCCTAGAAGAAATAAAACTTAATAAATGGAAGAGTATTTCAGTTACGAAGCTGATTTACCCTTTGTTTGTAAAGAAAGGCAGAGGGGTAGTTGAAGAAATATCCTCTATGCCTGGGGTCTATAGATTTTCTCCAGATACTTTAATCCGCGAGGTGGCAAATCTCGAAAAATTAGGCCTTAAATATCTATTAATTTTTGGAATACCCAAGAGAAAAGATTGGCAAGGAAGTTCTGCTCTCAAGGAAAATAATGTCGTCGGTGAATCAGTACGGTTAATAAAGAGACATTTTCCCCAAATCAAAGTCATTACTGATATCTGCTTATGTGCTTATACTTCTCATGGGCATTGCGGAGTTATTAAAAAAGGGGCCAAAGATGTGGATGGTGAAGCTACCCTGGAGGCGCTCTCTAAGATGGCCTTATTACATGCTCAAGTTGGTGCAGATTATGTTGCTCCTTCAGCTATGGTTAGTACCCAAGTGCAGGCTATAAGGAGAACTCTGGATAGCCAAGGGTATCAATATACCAAGATTATGGGGTATTCAGCTAAGTTTGCTTCTAATTTTTATGGCCCGTTTAGAGATGTCGCTGATTCAGCTCCTCGGTTTGGCAGTAGACATGGATACCAACTTACTTATAGCGATGGCAAAACCGCCCTATTTAAAGTTGAGCAAGATATAAGGGAAGGGGCAGATATTGTTATGGTAAAACCGGCTCTTGGGTATTTGGATATAGTAAAAAAGGTCAAGAGCGAATTCAACTATCCTTTGGCAGTTTACAATGTAAGCGGAGAGTATGCTATGGTTAAGGCTGGGGCCGGGTCTTGGGACGAAGAAGAGATGGTGTTTGAGATTATAAGCTCGATGAAACGGGCCGGTGCAGATTTTATTATTACCTATCATGCAAAGGATATAGCAGGATGGTTGAGGGAATAGAGATGAAAACAGATATAAAAAACAGAGTACTATTTAATCAGGCTAAGAAATATCTAGTTGGCGGGGTAAATAGTCCGGTGCGTTCGTTTAGTTATATTGGCCGAGAGCCAATATTAATTAAACAAGGCAAGGGCTCTAGAGTTTTCGACTATGACCGAAATAGTTATATTGATTATGTTCTTTCGTTTGGGGCTTTATTTTTGGGCCATGCCCATCCAAAGGTTGTTAAAAGCATAAGGAGAAGGGCAAGAAAAGGATTTGGTTTTGGGGCCACGAGTCTTGAGGAGATAGAGTTGGCAAGATTAATTAATAAAGCGATTCCAGTTTTGGAGAAAACCCGTTTTGTTAATTCTGGAACTGAAAGCCTGATGAGTGCAATTCGCTTGGCAAGAGGTTATACTGGCAGAGAAAAAATAGTAAAATTTAAAAATGCCTATCATGGACACGCTGATTATCTTCTAACCAAAGGCGGTTCAGGCTTAGTTACTTTAAATATATCTAGCAGTAAGGGTGTGCCCGATGATTTTATAAAACATACAATTGTTTTAGATTACGCCGATAAGGATTCGATAAAAGAAGTATTCCAAAAACATGCTCAAGATATAGCAGCAGTCGTTGTAGAGCCAATAGGCGGAAATTACGGGGTGATTAGGCCTAATAAAGGTTTTCTTCAATATTTAAGAAAGGTTACCCAAGAGCATAAAGCCCTGCTCATATTTGATGAGGTTATTACCGGTTTTAGATTCAGGTTTGGTTCAGCAGCAGAAATTTTTGGAGTTGAACCAGATTTAATTTGTTTAGGTAAGATTATTGGCGGAGGATTACCGATAGGTGCTTTTGGCGGCAAGAGAGATATCATGGATAAGCTTGCTCCTTTAGGAGAAGTTTACCAAGCATCAACCTTTGCTGGAAATCCGATTGTGATGAAAGCAGGATTTGCTGCTCTAAGTGTGTTGGCATCGCTTAAAGATAAGTATAGCTTGATAGAGCAATTGGCTAATGAGCTAGTAGATAGTTTTAAGCGCTCAGCTAAGCACTGCAATATCGATGTAACAGTATCTAGTTATCGGACAATGTTTAGCTTAAAGTTCAAGGAAAAAGATAAATTCCGTTTGTTTTATAAGAATATGCTTGGAAAAGGAGTTTATCTTACTCCTTCGGAATTTGAGGCGAATTTTTTATCTTTCGCCCACACCAAGAGAGATATCGAGAAGACAAAGCAAGCGGTCAGGAGAGCCTTTAAGAGTATAAGTATATAGGTAAAGAGAGGAAGTAAGATGAGCGAGAAAAATATTGGCTATGATGATTTAAAAAAACGAGGGTTTTTAAGAGAAAAGCAAGAAGGCTTCTTTACTCTGAGAACACGCGGGCCTTCAGGAAATTATAGCCAGAAGCACTTATCAGGCTTAGCTAAAATTTCAGAAGACTATGCTCGAGGGTTTGTTCATCTTACAGTCCGTCAGGGAATTGAGATTCCTTTTATAAAGTTTGAACATATATTAAAAGTTGAAGAAGAAGTAAAACGCCTCGGTGTTAAGTTCGGAACTTCCGGGCCGCGTTTACGGACTACTACTGCTTGTCCGGGAAATAGTTGGTGCAGGAGAGGCCTTGTCGATACCTTTTCTCTTTTTAACCGGATAGAAGAGGAAAAAGGAATCGGTTGTGGTTTGGAATTGCCACATAAGTTTAAAATTGTTATTTCTGGCTGTCCCAATACTTGTACCAGAGCTCAAGTCTCTGAGATAGGCGTTCATGGGGCAGTGGATGCGAGGAGCCCAGATAAAAGAATTGGCTATTGCCTATATTTGGGTGGTTGTGGCGGCAAGACTCCGCGCATCGGGCTTAAGCTCAATAAGATCTTTACTGAAGATGAGGTTTTGTCTGTGATTGAAAGGGTAGTTGTTTTCTACAAAGAAAATGCTAAGTCACGCCAACGCCTTGCTCTGTTGATTGAGGAGATCGGTAAGGATAATTTCTTAAAACAAATAGGATTTTAACTATAGAAAGAATAGATATTATTGCTTCTTGACAATTTCTTGCTTAGTAATACAATTTGGATATTAAGACTATTTAATTAATTGGATTACTAGTAATTAGGAGGAGATTATGAAAATTTCAACTCGGACAAGATACGGAGTAAGATTAATGCTAAGCCTGGCTTTAAATTCCGGCAAAGGACCATTTTTATTGAGAGATATTGCTAAAGGAGAGCAGATCTCAGAAAAATATTTAAGCCAGATAATTATACCTTTAAAAGCCAAAGGTTTAGTGAATTCTTTTCGGGGCGCTCATGGAGGATATACTTTAGCAAAGGCGCCTTTTCAAATAAGCATCAAAGATATAGTTGAGGTCTTAGAAGGAGGACTTAATCTCATAGGACGGGCTAAGGATGCTTCTTTTTATAGCCGAACCTCTGTACGTGTTACTTACAATATTTGGAATGAGCTAAGTGAGAAAATGGCCAAGACACTTGATTCAATAACCTTAGATGATTTAGTGAAGGAGTCTAAGGCAAAAGGTAATAAAGTTTTAATGTACAATATTTAATGAAGTTACATTTTACCAAGTAACTAGTAATATTATGAAAGCAGTCGCAATGTTATCAGGAGGGCTAGATAGTTCTCTGGCAATAAAAGTTATACAAGAACAAGGGATAGAGGTTTTAGCCCTGCATTTTTTAATACCCTTTGTCAAGTACAATGCCAAAACAGTTTATGACTCAGCTGCCCGTAAGATTACTGAAAAATTAGGATGTGACTTTAGAGTTGTAATTCTTGCAAATGAGTATTTAGATATGGTAAAGGACCCTAAGCACGGCTATGGGAAGAATTTTAATCCTTGTATTGATTGTAAAATATTGATGTTAAAGTGTGCGAAGAAAATTATGGCTGAGGTTAGTGCTTCTTTTGTTATTACTGGAGAGGTATTGGGGCAGAGGCCTATGTCGCAGCACAGAGGAGCTTTACGTTCAATAGAAGAGGAAAGCGGGTTGGAAGGTTTAATATTGCGCCCTCTATCAGCTAAGTTATTGCCATTAACTATTCCTGAGAGTAAAGGTTGGATTAAGAGGGATAATTTGCTAGATATCCAGGGTAGGTCAAGGAAGATACAAATTGGGTTAGCTGATAAGTTTGGAATAGAAGAATATTCTTGGCCTGGGGGCGGATGCCTTTTGACCGAGCCAATTTTTTCAAAGCGGCTCAAAGATATAATACAACATAAGGAATATTGTCTTGATAGTGTAGAATTTCTGAAAGTAGGGAGACACTTTCGTCTGGCTCCTAAATTTAAACTAATTGTAGGTAGAGACGAGAAGGAAAACCAGAAGATTTTAAACTTAGTCCAAGAAGGAGATTTTTGCTTCGAACCTAAAAATCTGCCAGGACCAACAGGAATTGGCAAGGGTGAGCTTGATGAATCTATAAAGATATTATCTTCTCAGATAATAGCCCGTTATACTTCCCAAGAAGAAAAAGTAGATGTATTAGCCAGAGCTATTCATCAGGGCAGGCAGGAAGTTCTTTCTGTAAAGGCTATTGGCGAAGAGATACTAAAAGAATATATGATTTAAGTATATGGTGAAAAAGCCTGCCTGCCGGCAGGCAGGGAGGCTAAAATGAATATTGCCGAAAATATCACTCAATTAGTAGGGAATACTCCTTTGGTGAAGCTAGGCAAACTTAGCGCCGGGCTTGATGTTACCCTAGTAGCTAAGCTAGAGTCTTTTAACCCTTGTTCAAGCGTTAAAGACAGAATCGGTTTAGCAATGATAGAAGCTGCTGAGGAGAAGGGGAAGATTAACAAAGATACTATTATTGTTGAACCAACTAGCGGCAATACCGGAATTGCTTTAGCTTTTGTCTGTGCTCAAAGAGGATATCGATTAGTTTTAACTATGCCCGAGAGCATGTCTTTGGAGAGAAGAAAACTACTATCCTGGTTTGGCGCCGAGCTAATCTTAACACCGGCTGAGCAGGGAATGAAGGGTGCGGTTGATAAGGCCCAAGAGCTTCTTAAAAAATATCCCAATGCTTTTATGCCTCAGCAATTTAAAAACCCTGCTAACCCTAAGATACACCAAGAGAGTACAGCTGAGGAGATTTGGCGCGATACTGATAGCAAAATCGATATTTTAGTCTCTGGTGTTGGCACCGGAGGAACAGTTACCGGAATAGCTATGGCCCTTAAGAAAAAGAAGCCTGAGTTTAAAGCGATTGCTTTAGAGCCAACAAAATCTCCTATTCTTTCTGGGGGCAAACCTGGTCCGCATAAGATTCAAGGCATTGGCGCAGGTTTTGTGCCTGATGTGTTAAGGAGAGATTTGATAGATGAGATAATTTGTGTAGAGGATGAAGATGCAATATCTATGGCTGATCGGCTTGCAAAAGAGGAAGGAATTCTAGTAGGTAATTCTAGCGGAGCAGCAGCCTGGGCCGGTTTAGAGGTTGCTAAGCGTCCAGAAAATAAAGGTAAACTTATTGTAGTAATCTTACCAGATACAGGGGAGAGATACTTATCTACTTGGTAGTAAGTTTACCCGGTTAGAGAACAAAGCTCTCCAACCAGGTAAACCTGTAATATTAAGGAGGTGAATGATGGCTAAAACAATAGCTGAGATCAATGAAAAAATTAAGAAAGGGCAGGTGGTTGTTGTCACTGCTGAAGAAATGATTGGAATCGTTAAAGAAAAAGGAGCTAAGGCTGCGGCCGAAGAAGTAGATGTAGTAACTACAGCTACTTTTGGCCCCATGTGTTCTTCAGGTGCCTATCTTAACCTCGGGCATACTAAGCCTAAGATAAAACTAGGCGGAGGGAAAGCCACTCTAAACAACATCGATATATATACTGGCTTTGCTGCAGTTGATCTTTATATCGGAGCAACTGCTTTAGCTGATGATGATCCGAGGAATAAGGTCTTTCCGGGAGCATTCAACTATGGTGGCGGGCATCTGATCGAAGATTTAGTGGCTGGAAAAGATCTCATTCTAAAGGCCACTGCTTACGGAACAGATTGTTACCCGCGTAAAGAGATTAAGACACTGATTAACATAAAAGACATCAATGAGGCAGTGCTTTTTAATCCTAGAAACTTATACCAAAACTACAATATTGCTGTTAACTTATCTGATAAGACCATCTATACCTACATGGGAACCTTAAGGCCAAAGGTAGGTAATGCCAACTATTGTAGCGCTGGCCAACTTTCCCCATTTCTTAACGACCCTCTTTATAGAACTATTGGTATTGGTACCAAGATATTCTTAGGAGGAGGCATAGGTTATGTTTCTTGGTGGGGAACCCAGCATAATCCTGGGGTTAAGAGAGCTGATAATAAGACCCCTCTTACACCAGCAGGAACAGCTGCTGTTATTGGTGACTTAAAGCAGATGAGCGATAAGTGGCTTAAAGGAGTTAGCTTCTTAGGGTACGGAGTAACTCTTAGTATAGGAATTGGTGTGCCTATCCCTATACTTGATGAGGAGATGGCTCAATTGACTGCTGTATCTGATGATCAACTCTCTGCAAGCATAGTTGATTATAGCAGGGCTTATCCTCAAGGAATTCCTGAATCCCTGGGAAGGGCTACTTATGCTGAACTTAAAACCGGAAAGATAATTGTACAGGGCAAAGAAGTTCCTACTGGAGCAATATCAAGCTATCCTAAAGCAAGAGAGATAGCTGATGGATTGAAAGCCTGGATTAAGAAAGGCGATTTTCTTTTGAGTGAGCCAGTGGCGGAATTCCCTGGCCCAGATTCCGGTTACAAATTCAAACCTTTGAAGATGAAAGAAGTAAAAGGAGGTGAATAGTTATGTACTCTAAAAAAATAGTTCTACACTTCCCCTCTAATCTTGTTGATAAACCGATAATTTATAAATTATCGAAAGATTTTGATTTAGAGTTCAACATTCTCAAAGCCCTTGTTAATCCTGATGAGGAAGGATTGATGGTTCTTGAGTTAAAGGGCGAGAAAGATGAGTATAACCGGGCAGTAAAATACTTAGAAAGGGAGAAGGTTAGAATCCAGACCTTATCTAAAGATGTAACCCGCGATGAAGATGAGTGTGTTGATTGCGGATTATGTGTTGCTGTCTGTCCGGTAGAGGCCTTTGAGGTAGACCCTGACTCAAGAAAGGTAAAATTCCACGACGATAAGTGTATTGCTTGTGAGATGTGCGTGAAGGTTTGTCCTTACAAGGCTATGGAGGTAAATTTCTAAGCGAAATTTATGGCAGTAATAAGAATACCCCTGTTATTTCAAGAGGCAGTAGGTAATGTTGCCCGATTAGAGATTAAGGCAGGTAATGTTAGCGAGTTAATCGGTAATTTAACTAATGAATTCCCCGGCCTTAAAGAGAAATTCTATGATAACCAAGGGAGCTTAAACCAGTTTGTTAACATCTATGTGAATGAGGAAGATATCCGGTTCTTAGAAGGTGAGAAAACTCACCTAAAGGATACAGATATCATAGACATTATTCTTCCTATTGCCGGAGGGTAGGGAAAGTTAATTAAGATGGCGCTCAGTAAAGAACAGCTTGCCAGATACCGGCGAAATATAGTCATTCCTGCCATAGGTGATAAGGGCCAAGAAAAGCTCCTTAACTCCAAGGTGCTAATTGTTGGTATTGGTGGCTTAGGCTCATCTTGCGCATATTATTTAGCTGCTGTTGGTATTGGAAAGATTGGCCTAGTTGACTTTGATTTGGTAGAATTAGATAACTTGCAGAGACAAATTCTTCATGCAACTTCAGATATTGGAAAGTCAAAGGTTGAATCTGCTAAAGATAAGCTTAACAATCTTAACCCCAAGATAGAGATTATCCCCCATAAAGTTAAACTATCTTCTGAGAATATATTAGATATTGTTAAAGACTATTGCCTATTAGTAGAGTGCTCAGATAATTTCTTAACAAAGTATCTACTAAATGATACTTCTGTTCTTACTAAAAAACCATTGTTTTATGCAGCAGTATTAAGATTTGAAGGCCAAGCCATGACCATTCTCCCCAGGCAAACTGCCTGTTACCGTTGCCTATTCCCTAAACCACCCTCAGAAGATGAATTCATCTCACCCAAAGATGCCGGAATCTTAGGAGCTGTTGCTGGAACAATAGGGTTGGTTCAGGCCAATGAGGTCCTAAAATATATTCTAAATATAGGGGAATTACTAACCAATAAGCTTTTAACTTTTGATTCCCTTACTACAACTTTTAAGAAAATAAAGGCTCAACCTAATCCAAATTGCCCGGTATGCGGCCAAAATCCCACGATAAGAGGAATTACCAGCAACGAATAATCCCCTTAAAATAACTAAATACAAGGATTGTAAATATATTTAAATCTGGTAGAATATCGCTTGCATTTGAAAGACAAAGTAGGGGATGGACATGTCCCTTCCCTACTAAGCAAGGAGGAGATATGCAGAAGAAGATTTTTAGTAGCGTAGGAGAAAAAGAAGTTACCCGGGCAATTGTTAATGAGTTTTCAAAGCAGTTCTCAGAGTATGCTGAGAGCGATGTAATTATTATTGGTGCTGGTCCCAGCGGACTTATGGCTGGTAAGGAGTTAGCACTCACCGGGCTTAAAGTACTCATTGTTGAGAGGAATAATTACCTCGGCGGCGGTTTCTGGATTGGCGGGTATCTTATGAATAAACTTACTGTAAGAGCACCAGCTGAAGAAATTCTAAAAGAGCTAGGAGTCCCTTATAAAGAGACTAATCCCGGGCTTTTTGTTGCTGACGGTCCTCATGCCTGTTCTAAGCTTATTGCTGCTGCGTGTGATGCCGGAGTTAAAGTTGCTAATATGACTGTTTTTGAAGATATTGTCTTAAGAGAAAAAAATCGTGTAGCCGGAGCAGTAATTAACTGGACTCCGGTTCAAGCCTTGCCGCGACAGATTACCTGTGTTGATCCGGTAGCTATAGAGGGGAAGATTGTGATTGATGCTACTGGCCATGATGCTATGGTTTGCCAGAAGATGGAAGAAAGAGGTCTGCTTAAGACTAGAGGCTATGGAGCAATGTGGGTTGAGCGCTCTGAGGATTGGTGAGGTAAGTCCAGGCCTTATAGTTATTGGCATGGCAGTATCAACTATGTATGGGCTTCCTCGAATGGGTCCTACTTTCGGCGGAATGCTCTTGTCTGGCAAAAGAGGCGCTGAAGTTGTAAAAGAAAAGCTAAAGTAGCCCAAAAACAAAATGCCTAGACGAAGCCATCCCTTTAGGGGTACCATTTCTTCTATTTATCTCTATGGGAGTAGTGGCCTGCCAGAGTATAGGATAGAAGAAATCGCCGATTACCTTAAAAACATATATCCTAAAGCAAGAACAGAGGAGAGAGGAGATTTCTTTTCTTTTCTGCTTAAGGGACCAGATTCTCTTGATATTGACGAGCTTGCTAAGAGAATTACCTGTTCTAGAGTTCATAGTGTTAGCGAACAGCTAAAAGAGTTTTCGCCCCTTCCTTTAGAGATCGAGTATGAGAAAAAAAGGCTTTTGGGGAATAAACAACTAAAAGGAGTGATCTACGATGGTTTTAATTTACAAGCAGTTTGCAGAGAGCTTCTTGGTTTAAAGGAATTTAAACCTTCATCCTGCCATATAATATTTACCAACCAACTATTAGCTAGCTTTGATAGTAATGATAGACGTTATCATCTCAGAGTCGGTATCTATGGCCCGCCTAATATTATCTCTGTTCCGGGATTAGTGGAAGCCTTAGCTAAGCCTAAGGAGTACTATATAAAAATGCAGATCGGTCAAGACCCTTTGACCTTAAGCCAGGAATTCAAAGGAGATATTATCGAGTATGAAGATACCGGGATTACAGAATTATTAAAAGGCTATTGCCTTCAAGCCCTTTTTTATTACTTAATCGGAGATCCTTTTTGTTCTGATAAAAATTGCCGTCTTTATAATGCCCATTGGCAAAAGGATGCAATCTTAGCCCAGATAGAGGCTGAGTATGAATTTTGCCCAAAACATACCAAGATTATCTCTCAGTGGCAAAATGGTATCAAAAGCTGAATCAAGTCTATATTTTAGTTAAAAAACAATATGACAAAGCAAGAGAAAGATTTAAATTATATAATTCTTAAGGAGTTAAAGGATAATGAGGGATATACTTCTGGAGAGGAGTTAGCTGGTAAGCTAAAGATTAGCCGCCAGGCTCTATGGAAGCATATCGGTAAGCTTACTGATAAAGGTTATGAGATTGTAGCTGCTCCTCATCTTGGATATAAACTTGAATCTTGCCCTGATAAATTCTATCCTTGGGAAGTTAAACATAATTTAAATACTCGTTTTATCGGCAAAGAGATTCAACATGAGGAGGTAATAGATTCTACCCAGGACCTCACTTGGCAATTAGGATTGGAAGGGGCGCCTGAGGGTACAGTAGTATTTGCCCAAACTCAGAAGAAAGGAAGAGGCCGTATCCAGAGGCAATGGGTTTCTCCGCGGGGAGGAATTTATTTTTCGTTACTCCTAAAGCCTCACTTTCTCCTTATTCAAGAGGTTCCTCAAATCACTCTTCTTATTGTTTTAGGTTGTTTGCGCGGGATAAAAAAAGCAACCGGTGTAGAGTGTTCAGTAAAATGGCCTAATGATATTTATCTTAAAGGAAAAAAAT
>CAZPYY010000024.1:0-14630 GCA_964590995.1 uncultured Planctomycetia bacterium
TAATTAATCGCAAAGGTGCAGATAAGATTATTGAGATGAAATTAAGTGCAGATGATGAAAAGGAACTAAAGAAAGCTGAAAAACTCTTTAAAGAATGTATGAAGTAGCAATAATCGGCGCTGGGGCAGCAGGCATTGCTTGCGCAAAGAAAGCCTTAAAGGCTGGGTTAAGGACACTCTTAATCGAAGAGGGTAAAGAGTCCTTAGGCGGAACCTGCATTAATCGCGGCTGCATTCCTACCAAATTTTTCCTTAAATCTTCCCATACCCATGGTGGAACCTGGTTAGATTCATTTAAGGGGAGCCGGGAAGTTATTAAGAAGATAAAAGCACCCCTAATCCCATTTTTAGAGAAACAAGGTCTTAATATGCTTTGGGGCAAGGCGCGTTTTTTAGATAAAAATAGCTTAGATGTAGCTGGGACTACTATAGCGGCTAAAAACATGATTATTGCTACTGGGTCTTCCCCCAAGGCAATTATTAGTAATCCTAAAGTTATCTTTGCCGAGGATTTATTTTCTAAAGATACTATTGGGGACAAAATTCTTATTGTCGGTGCCGGTTATATTGGTTTAGAGGTAGCTTCAGTATTGAGGAATTTCGGCAAGGATGTAAGTTTAATCGAGAAGGAAGAACAAATCTTGCCTTCATTTGATTCTTATTTAGCCCAACGCTTGCGGGTAATCTTAGAGAGAAAAGGAATCAAAATAGAGACCGGCAAAGATATTAAAGATTACAATTTAGATAATTTTGATTTAGTTATCTCTGCCGTAGGCAGAGTACCCAATCTAGAGGGTTTAGATACCGAGGCTATAAATTTAGCCAAGAGCCCGGGAGGGTGGGTAAAAACCGACAAGTATTTACAGACAAACTTAAAAGGCGTTTATGCCTGTGGTGATATAACTGGTAAGAAGCTCCTAGCTTATGTAGCCGGATACCAGGCTCATATTTGCGTTAACAATATAAAGGGCAAGAAGCAAAGCCAAGAGTATAAAGGGCTTAGTGAGTGCGTATTTTCTTCTCCTTCTCTAGCTAAAGTAGGGATATTGGAAGATGAAGCTAAACTTAAAGGTATAAAATATAAGGTGATTAAATCAAACTTCATGAAATTTTCCTCTAGCTATGTCTATGGTGATAGTGACGGTTTTATCGAGATTCTTGTTGATAAAAGAAAAAGGATTATTGGTGCTGGGATAATTTCTCAGGCCGCAGGTGAGCTTATTAGCATACTTTCCCTTTGTATTAAGAGCAACTTAAAGGTGGATGATTTAAAGAGGTGTGTTTTTATCCATCCTACCCTCTCGGAGATCATACCCCAGCTTCTAAATTTTTAAAAGGAGGAGTTAAAATGTCTCTAGTTGATTATCCCTTAACCGAAGATCAAAAAATGTTACGCGATTTATGCCGTCAAATTGCCGAAGAGAAGATAAGGCCTAGGTCTCGGGAGCTTGATGAAAAGGAAGAGTTTCCGGCCGATATTATTAAAGTTTTAGGCCAATCGGATTTATTTTCCCTGTGCATACCTGAAGCCTATGGCGGGATGGGCGGCAGCCTTATGGATTTATGCATTGCTACTGAGGAAATTTCCCGTGTTGACGGAGGGGTTGCTACTGCTTATGCTGCTTCCTATTTGGGGATGTTTCCGATTCTAATTAACGGCACTGAGGAGCAGAAGAAAAAGTATTTGCCGGATATAGCTTCGGGAAAGAAATTGACTGCTTTTGGTTTAACTGAGCCTGAGGCTGGTTCCGATGCAGCCGCAGTAAAGACTACAGCTAAAAAAGATGGCGATTACTATATTCTAAACGGGACTAAGCACTTCATCACTAATGGCGGAGATGCTGAAGTCTATACCATAATTGCTGTTACTGATAAGAGTAAAGGCCCGCGCGGAGTATCAGCCTTTATCCTTGAGAAAGGGATGGAAGGCTTTACATTTGGTAAAAAGGAAGAGAAGCTGGGCATAAGAGCATCTTCTACTGGTGAGCTTGTTTTTAATGATGTTAGGGTACCTAAAGAGAACCTTTTAGGTGCAAAAGAAGGTATTGGTTTTATCTCTACCATGAAGACCTTTGACCAATCCCGGCCAGGAGTTGCTGCTCAGGCTGTGGGAATCGGACAAGGGGCTTTAGAACTAGCTACTGAATATGCCCATCAGAGGATTCAATTCGGTAAACCAATAAGCTCCTTTCAGGGGATACAATGGATGCTTGCTGACATGGCTACTAAGATTGAAGCGGCTAGAAGCTTAGTTTACAGCGTTGCTTCAATGGTTGACAGGGGTATTAAAAATGTAGGCCCGGCCAGTGCAGCTGCAAAGATGTTTGCTTCTGATGTGGCTATGGAAGTAACCACCAATGCTGTTCAGATATATGGTGGTTATGGCTACATGAGGGATTATCCCATAGAGAAGTTCATGCGGGATGCAAAAATAACCCAGATTTACGAAGGCACAAATCAAATTCAGCGCAACATCATCGCCCTCAGCCTTATAAAGAAGTACGGGAAATAAGAAAAAACCTTTAAAATTCTTCACTTTATAGTGACCAAGGAGCTATTTTCTTAGCTCCCGGGTCTTCTTTGCCATCCAGCTTGACAAACTCACCAATTGCCTTGATAATACTAATACTGTATTGGCGATTAGATTTTCAAGGATATCATGCAAAATATCTATTTAGTGGGGTTTATGGGTACGGGTAAGACCGCTGTCGGTGAAATCCTTGCCAAGAGGTTGGCCAGGGAATTTATAGAGATGGATGCTGCCATCGAGGAGAAAGAAGGCTCCAAAATCGTCGATATCTTTGCTAAGCAGGGGGAAGCCTACTTTCGTAGCCTTGAGAAGGCATTGCTTGGGGAGTTGAGCAAAAGGGAAGATCTGGTAATTAGCTGTGGCGGTGGGCTTATCTGTGATCAGGAAAATCTAAAGCGGCTTAAGGAAACTGGGGTAGTATTTGCTTTGAGAGCATCAATTTCAACAATTTACCAAAGAACAAAAGAACATATCCATCGTCCGATTCTCAATGTTGATAATCCCCAAGAGAAGATTAAGCAATTGCTCAAGAAGCGAGCTCCTTACTATGCACAGGCTCAGCACTCAATTGATACTGATGGCCTTTGCCCTGAAGAAATTGCTGATAAGATTATAGCTATTCTAAACCATGGCTAAGAAAGGCGCGATCCTACTTAATCTCCTAAATTTAACTCCTCAAAAGATCGTAGGTGTTTTGTCTGCTTTTGAGGATATCGATGAGATACTTAGGGCTGACGCTAAGAGATTGAGAGAGGTTCCTTACTTGCAAGATAAAGATGTTGAGAGAATATTATCTAGGAAAACCTCAGCAATATTGGAGCAAGAACTAGAGTTAATTGCTGAAGAAAATATAGATTGTTTAGATATCTTTGATCAGGATTATCCCGAGCTGTTAAAGGAGATAGCAAATCCTCCGATAGTTCTTTACCTTAAGGGTAGCCGTAGGGTATTAGGGAAGTTTTTGTTTGCTATTGTCGGTAGCCGCAAGCCCACTAGTTACGGTATATCTATAGCCAAAGATTTCTCTGATAAGCTTTCTAAGAGGGGTGTAGTTATTGTTTCAGGCTTAGCCCGGGGTATAGATACTATTGCTCATCAAAAGGCAATTAAGGAGGGAGGCACAATAGCTATTTTAGGAAGCGGGTTGCTTAATATTTATCCTCGGGAGAATAAAGGCCTTGCTCGGGAAATTGCTTCTTCGGGAGCAGTTGTATCTGAATACCCTTTACTTACCTCACCCTTAAGGGAGAATTTTCCTCGAAGAAATAGGGTTGTCAGTGGAGTGTCTAGAGGGGTGTTAGTTGTTGAGGCAACATCACGCAGCGGTGCTCTGATAACTGCTCATTCAGCTTGTGAGCAGAATCGAGAGGTATTTGCTATTCCCGGAAGTATAAATTCCTCTTTAAGCAAAGGTACACATATTTTAATAAAAGAAGGCGCAAAGCTTGTTGACTGCCTAGATGATATATTAGAAGAGCTAAACATTAGCCAAGGAGCTACCCAAAAGTGTTTATGTTCGGGGGTAACTCAAGAGAAATAGAGGGTAAAGCTTTTATGAGTAAGTATTTAGTAGTTGTAGAGTCGCCGACTAAGGCAAAGACGATTTCCTCGATATTAGGCAAGGAGTATGAGGTAACTTCTTCTATGGGCCATGTGGTTGATTTACCTTCAAACAAACTCTCTGTAGATGTTGAAAATGGGTTTGAACCTGTTTATCAGGTTATTCCCGGCAAAGAGAAGACAATTGCCCAGTTGAAGAAGAAAGCCGAAGGTAAAAAAGCTATTTATTTAGCAACTGACTCTGACCGAGAGGGAGAGGCAATTAGTTGGCATATAAAAGAGAGGCTTAACGCTAAAGGCAAGAAGTTTTACCGTGTTGTTTTTCATGAGATAACCGAAGATGCTTTGGAGAAAGCATTCAAGAAACACAGCCATCTGGATAGGGATAAGGTTAATGCTCAGATAGCCAGAAGAGTCTTAGATAGAATAGTAGGGTATCGGCTTTCACCTCTTCTTTGGAAGAGGATAGTGCGGGGTTTATCCGCAGGGAGAGTGCAGTCAATTGCCCTAAAATTCATTGTCGAGAGGGAAAAGGAGATTATGAGCTTTGTACCCAAGACCACCTTTTCCTTAGAGGCAAAATTTAGAGCTGGCTCGAATATATTTAAAGCAAAACTTACTAAGTGCAAGGGCAAGAAAGGAGTCTTTGAAAATAGGGAAGATGCTCAAGAATATCTAGAGAAGATAAGAAACCAGGGCTTTGTTGTAAAAGATCTAACCAAGAAAGAGATTAAACGCAAGCCCCCGCCACCGTTTATCACTTCTCTGCTCCAACAAGATGCTTTTAACCGTTTGAGGCTTTCAGCTCGGAGGACAATGATGGTGGCTCAGAAACTTTACGAAGGTGTTCGGATTCTGAAAAAAAGCGTAGGTCTCATTACCTACATGCGTACTGATTCTTTCCATATAAGCGTAAAGGCAAGAAAAGAGGCTAAAGAGTTTGTTCAAGAAAACTTTGGCCAGGATTATTTATCTTCACACGAATACCATTATAAGAAGAAAAAAGGTGCGCAATTAGCCCATGAAGCGATAAGGCCTACGAGTATTTATCGCCAGCCCCAGCAGATGAGGGAGTTTATTGTTGACGATGAGGCAAGATTGTATGAGTTGATTTGGAGAAGGTTTGCGGCCGGTTTTATGAAAGAGGCAGTGTTAGAGTCGAGCAAAGCTAAAATAACATCAAAGGATGTAGAATTTGAAGCTAAAGGCCTGCGAGTTTTATTTGAAGGTTTTTTAAAGGTCTTAGGCAATGGAGGCGATGACAATTCCCTTCCGTCTTTAGAGAAGGGGCAGGAGGTTATCTTAGAGGATTTAGCGGTTACCGAACACACTACCAAAGCGCCGGCTCGCTATAATGATGCTTCTTTGGTGAAATTATTAGAAGAGAAAGGTATTGGCCGTCCGTCTACTTACGCCCCGATTATCTACACACTTTTTAGGAGAAATTATGCACGTAGAGAAAAGAGATCTTTTCTTCCTACCGATTTAGGCATAAAGGTGAGCGATCTTTTGGTAAAGCACTTTTCGCAGATTATGGATGAGGGCTTTACTGCTTCTTTGGAAGAAAAGTTAGATAAGGTAGAAAAAGGAAAGGTTGAGTGGCATAAGATATTAGAAGACTTCTATCCGGCTTTCGATGAAAAGGTAGAAAAAACTTTACTCTTGATTAAGAAAGAAATCGAGTACTCAGACAAAATTTGTCCTAAGTGTAAGAGGAGGTTAGTAATAAAGTGGTCGCGAAGAGGTAAGTTCCTAAGTTGTGAAGACTTTCCGCGTTGCCGCTATGCCGAAAGCATTACTACCGGAGTGACTTGTCCGGATTGCAAAGAAGGACAATTGGTAGAAAGGAGAAATCGAAGAGGGCAGAACTTTTATGGTTGTAGTAGATTTCCTAAATGTACCTACACTAATCGTCTGTTGCCTGAAGATCAAAACAATAATGACCAAGAAGATATGAAGGAAGAAGATTAAACAATGATTCCTTTTTCTCACTATATCGATAGATTTTTGAACTACCTAAATATCGAGAAAAATTATTCCAATCACACCATTAATAATTATGCAGCTGATCTTCGGGAGTTCGGGAATTTCCTGGAGTCTCGCGGTGGAAAAGATATAAAGAGAATCGATTATTTTTTATTAAGAAAATTCCTAAGCGTACTAAGCGAAAAGAAATTAAATAAACGAACTCTTTCCAGAAAGATTTCAACAATGAAGAGTTTCTTTAAATTTATGCTTAGAGAGGGTTTGATAAAAAACAATCCGGCTTCTTCATTAATCTACCCCCGGTTAGATAAACCTTTGCCGAATTTTTTAACCGAGAAAGAAGTTAGGAATATATTGAAATTACCCAAAGGAGACGAGCTTTTAGTCTTGAGAGATAAGGCAATTTTAGAATTTCTCTATTCGACTGGAGCCCGCGTATCCGAGATGGTTTCGTTAAAGAAAGAGAATGCGGATTTTGTAAGCGGAATTGCCAAGGTAAAGGGAAAGGGCAGAAAAGAGCGCCTTCTTCCCTTAGGCGAACCAGCCTTAAATAGCTTAAAGAACTATATTGATAAGCGTGGCGACAATAACCCTTCTTTGTTTGTAAATAAACGCGGAGGAACCTTAACTGATCGCGGGGTAAGGGATATTGTATATAAATATATTAAGAAGGCTGCTATGATTTCGAAGGTTTCTCCGCATACATTTCGTCACTCTTTTGCCACTCATCTTCTTAACCGAGGGGCAGATTTACGAAGCGTGCAGGAGCTCCTAGGGCATTCGAGTATATCTACTACTCAGGTCTATACTCATTTAACCATTGATTCTCTTAAAAGTGTTTACCAGAAAGCACATCCACGAGCAAAATGAAAGAGATTTTATTTTTAATTTATGATTTTATCTTTTGCCTGGGGCTTATAATTTATTTACCTTTGCACCTTTGGCGTAAGAAGATGACCCCCCTAGCCTTAAGGGAGAAATTAGGACTTATTAGCTCAAAAGAGATAAAGAATTCTATTTGGATACAGGTAGTAAGTGTTGGCGAGGCCAATCTGATTGGAAATTTAATAAAAAGACTGAAAGAGTCTCAAGACTCGACAATAGTAATATCAACTACAACTTTGACTGGCAATAGAATCGCCAGAAAACGCTACTCACACTTAGCAACGATAATTTTCTTTCCCTTTGATCTTTCATTTATACTTGAGAGAGTCATAAAGGTAATCAAGCCGAGGGTATTTATTGCCGTTGAGACTGAGATTTGGCCCAATCTCTTCTATCGCTTAAAGAAAAAGAAAATCCCAATAGTTATTATCAACGGAAGAATCTCTGATAAGGCTTTTAAGCATTATCGCCTAATAAGACCTTTCATGAAGGGGGTTCTTAGAAAGTGCGATTATATTGGTGTTCAGAATCCGCTCTATGAGGAGAGATTCCTTTTTCTTGGTGCTGACCCCAAGAAGATTGTTACTAGCGGAAATATGAAATTCGAGAGTATCTTAATAGATGAAGACAAGTTGCGTCAAAAGCAAGAGAAATATAAACCTATTCTTAAGAGAGAGGGCAATAAGCTTTTGGTTGCTGCCAGTACACATGAGCCTGAGGAGGAGATTGTAATCGATATCTACAAGGATATATTTAAAGACCCGGGAGGAATTACCTTACTCATTGTTCCACGCCATCCTGGAAGGGTATCACAGATTGAGAAGATCATTCGTCTGGCAAGTTTTAATCCGGTAAGGATAAGTAAGGTTGAGGAGAATCTTGCCGATAAGCGGAATATCTTTATAGCTGATACTGTAGGGGAGCTAATATATTTTTACAGTATAGCTGATATTTGTTTTGTTGGCGGGAGCTTATCTAAAGATGGCGGGCATAATATCTTAGAACCAATATATTTTCTTAAGCCGACTATTTTTGGTCCGAATATGGATAATTTTCCCGACATTGAAGAGGTTGTTTTGGAAAAAGGTGCTGGTATTAAGGTGAGGGGTCGGGAGGAGCTAGCTGAGGTATTATTAGGGTTAGTAAGCGACACAGCACTAAAGGATAATTTACGCAACCGCTGTCGGGAAGTCTTTGAAGGCGAGAAAAAGAGCCTGAATAATAATTTAGATATAATCTTAAAGTATTTATCGGGAAGTTAGGCAGAAGATTAAGGCAATGGTAAGACTAAAGAAGTGGTATCTAGCCATCCTAGAGAAGGATGAGAAGAATCTTTTCGAATCGCTTTTTTATTTTCTGCTCTGCTTTTTTTCTTATGTGTATGGGGCCGGGGTATTCTTTAGAAACCTGTTCTATGAGCTAAAGATTATACCGAGCTTCCTTTCAAAGGCCAAGGTTATCAGTGTTGGGAATCTTTCCTGGTCTGGTTCAGGCAAGACCACCTTAAGCTTATGGCTCTGGGAACATTTATCACCTAAATATAAGGCGGCCATTCTGCGTCGCGGGTATGGCCAAGATGAGGGTAAGTTGCTTAAAGAGAGGACTGACGATGTTTTCTCGAGCTCCAAGAGGGGTAAGCTGGCAAAGAGATTAGAGAATTCCTTTGATCTTTTTCTTCTTGATGACGGTTTTCAGCATCGCAGTTTAGCTAGAGATGTAGATATTGTTATGATGAGTTCAAGAGATTTGCAGAGGAAACCGAGGCTGATACCAGCCTACTTTTTTCGCGAACCGTTAAGCTCTTTAAAGAGGGCTGATATTTTGCTTCTCAATTACAAAGAGGAGATGGGGGATGCCGAGGCAATAAAAAATTCAATTTTAAAAATTGCCCCGCAACTCAAAATATATTTTTCGAAATACTCCAACAAAGGTTTTTTAAATTCAGAAGGTAATAGATTTAAGAGTGATTTTTTGCTCGGGCGAAGGCTGGCAGCTTTTGCTGCCATAGGTTACCCTCAGGGGTTCTTTAATAAGTTGGCCGAGCTTGATTTAGATGTTGTAGAAAGAATAATTTATCCTGACCACTATGAGCTAAGCAGCGCTGAATTCAATAGGCTGGAAGATGATTTAATAAAGAAAGGAATCAATGATTTAGTAATTACCCATAAAGATAAGTATCATTTTCCTAACAGGAAAAGTAGGTTAAATATCTTTATTCTAGAGGTAGAGTTGGAAATAGAGAACGAAGACGAGTTCCTAAAGTGCGTAGAGGATAAGTTAGTAAGAGTAGGTAAGCAATAATGTACTATCTGGCAAAACTTGTAAGAAAGGCTTTACTGAAATTTCCTTTAGGGGTTTCTCTTTTCCTAGCTAGGGCAATTGGTTTGTTTTTCTATCTCAATGGCCGTAAACGAAAAGTCGCTTTTAGGAATATAAAAGCAGCTTTTCCCGATAAGACTAACCGCCAAATACATTCAATCTTAAGAAAGAGTTTTAACCACTTTGGCTTAACAGTTATTGAACAGTTAATTATTTCACGGATATATGAGAATGTAAGTGTAAAAGAAAAAGAGGACAAATATCCTGGCGGAGGTATATTTGTAGGGATTCATGCCGGTAATTGGGAGCTAGCTATCTCCTGCTGGGCCCATAGGCATAAATTTGCTGTCTTCGCCCAACAACAAAAGCATAGGGGATTAGATAAATTCTTGAATGAGTTACGTCAGGAAGAGAAGATAAAGGTATGTTTTACCCTAAAGGAGCTAATTAAATGTGTGCGCCAAGATTATATGATTGGGGTAGTGGTAGATCATGGCGCCGAAGCCGATGCTTTAGAAATCGAGTTTTTCTCGCATCTAGTTCCAACCCCTAAGGGGGCAGTCTATCTAGCCAGAAAATTCAATAAGAAGATATATGTTACCTTTTGCCAACGCCGGAAAAATTTCTCTCATCTGCTTGAGATAAGCAAACCGATAGACGTTGAGGGCAGGGATGATAAGGAAGTATTAACAGAATTAAATAAAATTTATGAAGGGCTCTTAGAGAAGCATCCCTGGGAGTATTTCTGGTACTACAAGCGTTTCAAGCGTAAGATAAATCGCGATATTCTAATCTTAAGTGATGGTAAGCCCGGTCATCTTAAGCAAGCAAAAGCCCTGCTGTCTTTGTTGTCTGAAGAAGGCTCACAGATAAGAAGTAAGATTATTGAAGTTAAGTATAAGAATTGGTTTGGGAGGATATTTGCTGATATTATAGCTTTCTTTGCCGGGAGAAATTGCCTTAGTTGCGGAACCTGCTTAACCCATCTGATCGATAAAAAAACCTGGCAGGAGCTGGATAGAACCTATGCTGACATTGTAATAAGTGCCGGGAGCTTTGTTGCCTCAGTGAATAAGTTGTTTTCTTCTTATTTAGGAGCGAAATCAGTTACGGTTTTACGTCCAAATATACCTTTGCGAAAATTTGATTTAGCAATTATTCCTGAGCACGATCGGATACAAGATGATAATGCTGTAATGATTAAGGGGGCTTTATTCTATCCGGACAATTTTGAGGGAAAGGTAAAAGATTGCAGAGAGTTCTTTAACTTGAGTAAAGATAAGAAGATTTCTTTCTTCTTGGGTGGACCAATTTCAGAGCGAGAAGAGTTTGTCGAAAATCTAAAGCTCTTCATTCCGAAGCTAAAAGAATTTTCTCTAAAAGAAGGCTATAAGATTCTTATTAGCACTTCCCGGCGTACCCCTAAAGAGGCTGAAGATTATTTAGAGAAAGAGTTAAAAGGCTTCACGAGCCTAGAAGCCTTAGTTATAGCTAATAAGAATAATTACGATTTTATTTTTGAAGGTTTCGGTGGCCTAGCTGATGTTGTTTTTGTTAGCAGTGAGAGTATTTCCATGGTTTCAGAGATAGCGTCCCTGCAGAAGCCGTGTGTGTGTATTTTTCTTGAGCCTGAGGATGATAAACGCAGAGTTTTCTTGAGGTCGATGAAAGAAGAGATAAGTTTTTTAAGAAAACCTTACAACATAAGTTCAATAAAGTTAAAGACTTCATTGATTTGCGATAAGAATAAAGAGGCAGTAAAAAAAGCTTTGGGGAAATTACTATGAGAGTAATGCAAATTCTTCCTCGGATGCATGTCGGCGGTGTTGAGAGAGGAGTTTATGACCTAGCCAGGTTCTTTAAGGGTAAAGATATCACCACTATTATTGTCAGCGGAGGAGGCCAGCTGGCGAGTGAGTTAGAGGCTGAAGGGATTAAGCATTACACACTGCCGGTCTATAGAAAATCACCATTAGGATTACTTCTTATTCCTAAGCTACGAAAGATTATTGAAGACGAGAAGATAGATATTATTCATGCCCGCAGCCGGGTACCTGGTTGGATAAGTTTTTTTGCTTCCCGTTCTAGTCTCGCTCATTTTATTACCACAGCCCATGGGATTTACAAGAATAGCCTCTTTAGTGAAGTTATGGGCTGGGGGAAGTTTGTTATTGCGCCTTCCCGGGTGGTTGCCCGCCACATGCGTGATAAGTTTGGGGTACCAGAAGATAAGATAAGCATTATAAGCCGTTGGGTTGATTTAGATAAGTTTAACTTTACTGACTATAAAAGCCGTAAAGAGAGCAACTATATTGTTAGCATTGGTCGAATTTCTCCGACCAAAGGTTATGAGCATCTGATTAAAGGATTTAAAAAGGTAGTTAGATTTAATCCTTATTTAAAGTTGAAGATAGTCGGTTCTGCCGATAAATCTAAGCAGAGATATTTGGAACATTTAAAAACCTTGGTAAAGCGTTTTTCTCTAAATTACAATGTTGAATTTGTTGGTTTTACACAAGATGTTGAGAGGGTTCTGGCCAGGGCTCGCATTCTAGTCGCACCTTCGGTAATCGAAGAGTCTTTTGGCAGGGTAGTTATCGAGGCTTTTGCTTGCGGAGTTCCGGTTGTTGCCACTGCTGTAGGAGGATTCAAAGAGATAATTGAGGACGGGAAAAACGGACTCTTGGTTGAGCCCGGAGATAGCTCAGCCATATCCGAAGGTATTCTCAAGATTTTAGAGGATTCTAATTTTGCTGAAAAGCTAGCCAAGCAAGCCCGGGAAAGGGTAGAGCGAAAGTATACCATGGAGGAATGTCTGTTAAAGACTGAAGAAGTTTACAAGCAAACCGCCGAGACATTAAGGATTCTGGTAATTAAGATTTCTTCTTTGGGTGATTTAATATTAAGCTTGCCTTCCCTTAAAGGCTTGCGTGATGAATTCCCGCACAGCTTTATCAGTCTTTTAACTCTCAAAAAATATCACTCTTTCCTCTGTGACTGTCCTTACATCGATGAAGTTATTACCTTAGAGGGTAAGTATAAGAAGTTTAAGAATATCTTTAGCATTACCCGCACCTTAAGGCGTTGTTCGTTTGACTATATAGTGGATTTACAAAATAGCCGTTCATCTCATCTCATATCTTTTTTGAGTTTTCCTCGGCAATCCTTTGGCTATTCTCTCCGGGGAGGTTTCTTGCTGACTAAGAGGATAAAATGTAACCGCCAGGATTCGCCGTTGCTTTCTCAAGAGAGGATATTGCAACTATTGGGTATTAAATTTGCTGAGAAGAAATTAATTTTTTGGCCTCAAGAGCCAGAACATCCTATCGCTTTGCCAACAGCTGAGCTTATTGGCGTAAATATATCAGCTTCCCGGAAGTGGCGGTCAAAAAATTGGCCTCGGGGGCACATCTTAAGGTTAATTGATTTAATCCATAAGAATTTTTATAATTCTCGAGTGGTGCTTTTTGGAGACGAAGATTCAAAGGAGGAGGCTAGAAAAATAGAGAAGTCTATTCAGCCTTCACCGCTTAATCTTTGTGGAAAGACTACTTTACGTACCCTACCTCAAGTGATGAAGAATTTAAAGGTATTTATTACTCCTGATACTGCCACCTTGCATTTATCTGTAGCCTTAGGTATTCCTACCATTGCTCTTTTTGGACCCACTGATCCGACCCGTCATACAGTCAAGGGCAAGGACCTTCATGTTTTTTGTGAAAAGATGCCTTGCTCTTTTTGTTACCGGCCAAAGTGTGGGCTTGAAGAAACAAATGCCTGCTTGGCTAAAATTTCTCCTCAAAGAGTCTTAGCTAAAATCAAGGAGATACTTAAAAAGTGAATGTTTTGATTCTTACTACTCACCTTAATCCCGGAGGTCTTTCCCGCTATGTTCTTAATCTAAGCACATCTTTAAAGAGGCAAAATCATAATGTTTGGGTTGCTTGTAGCGGTGGAGAGTGGGTTTGGAGGTTAAGCGAGAATGGCGTAAATTATAAGCATATTCCGATTAAGACAAAATCTATCTGCAGCCTAAAAATACTTTTTTCTTTTCTAGCTTTGCACAGGCTTATTGAGCAAGAGAATTTCGATGTAGTTCACTGCAATACTCGGGTAACTCAGCTTCTGGGGTTTCTTATTTATAAGCGTTTTAATATCCCGTATATAGGTGCATATCATGGGTTTTATCGGTCAACAATCTTTAGAAAGCAGTTTAAACTTTCGGGGGTAATGAGTATTGCCGTAAGCAGAGCAGTAAGAGAGCACTTAATAAAGGATTTGGATATAGAGGGCGAGAATATAAAGGTTGTTTATAATGGAATTGATCGAGATGAGTTCCTATCTAAGAAAGCTAGCAGAGGTGATTGGGGTTTTAAAAATGAGGATTATTTAATAGGTATTCTCGGTAGAATTTCACAAGAGAAAGGTCACTTTTTAGCTGCTGATGCGATTGCTAAGCTTTCTTCTCGGCGCAAGAATGCTTATCTGCTAGTTTCCGGGAGAGGAAAGCTAGATAGCAAATTACGGGCATATTTGAAGCAGGAGAGGTTAGAGGAGAGGGTTAGGTTTATCAATTGTCAGCCTAATCAATTTTTAGATATTATAGATTTGCTATTAGTGCCCTCTCAGAAAGAGGGTTTTGGTTATTCAATTCTTGAGGCTTTTGTCAAAGGCATTCCGGTAATCGGTTATAATACCGGGGGTATTGCTGAGATCGTGAGAGATAGAGAGAATGGCCTCTTGTTCTATAATTATAATAGCTTTGCCCTGGTTGATACAATAGAAGATATTATTTCCAACGATAATTTACGCCGGAGGGTTGTGCAACAGGCCAGAGAAGACGTTTTGTACTTCTCAAGCCGACGTATGGCAATGGACACAGAAAGGGTATACAGAGAGGTTTGCTAGTGAAGAAATTAACATTATTTTTCCTTGTAGTTGCTCTCCTACTAGGTTCATTCTGGATATATCTTAACCAAAGTTACGTAACACCAATATTAATGTACCACTCTTTGGATAAGTCAAAGGTAGATATTTATGCTGCGGTAGGTCCCGAAGTTTTTCGCAAACAAATGGAATTCATTAGAGTTGGTGGTTACAAGGTAGTTTCTCTTTCGGAGTATTGTAAATTGCTTAAGGAAGATAAGGCTATCCCTCAAAATTTAGTAGTAATAACCTTTGATGATGGGTACAAAGATAATCTTAAGGCTATAGAGGTGTTAAAAGAGTTTGGCTACCCGGTAACTATTTTTCTCATTGCTAAAGAAATAGGAAGAGACGGTTTCTTGTCGAGAGAGGATATTGTATCTTTTTTGGCCGATGAAGAGATAAGAATTAATATTGGCTCACAT
>CAZPYY010000025.1:0-14392 GCA_964590995.1 uncultured Planctomycetia bacterium
AAAGAACATATTTATATTTTGTTTAATAAACCCAAGGGAGTAACTACTACTCTTAGTGATAAATTTGCCCTTAAGAAGGTGATTGATTTCTTCCCCAAGAAGTTTTTCGTCCGAGGCGAACCCACCTCTGGCGGAAAGGGGATCTATCCGGTAGGAAGATTAGATAGGCAATCTTGTGGATTACTTATCCTTACCAACGACGGAGATCTTTGCTATCGGTTAACTCACCCTAAATTTTCCATAGAGAAGGAGTATCTAGCAGAGTTTAAAGGTAAAATATCTCCCGGTGATTGTCAAAGAGCCAAAAATGGTTTAAACCTAGAAGGTGAACATTTAAAAGTAAAGTCTATTAGAGTATTAAGTAGCCAGGAGAATAGGACTTTATGCAAGGTGGTAATTTCTGAGGGCAAGAAGAGACACTTAAGGAGATTATTTAAGGCTTTAGGGTTTCTGGTAGGAGAATTAAAGAGGGTTAGGATAGGCAGGTTGACTCTTGGAAGTTTAAAGACCGGTAAGTATAGATTAATGGAAGGCAAGAAGATATACTCTTTTTTCCGCACTTAAAGAAGGATTTTTCTTTAAAAATCAAAGTTTTAATGGTAGTATAAGAAATTGTAAAAGGAAGGATAGGTTATGTCTGAAAAAATGAAAGTAGTTTTTCTTGATCGTGACGGCGTAATCAATGAGTATCCGGGAAGCACCAACTATGTGAATAATTGGAGGGAATTTAAGTTTATTCCCGGGAGTATTGAGGGAATAAAAAAACTCAATGCTTGTGGATTTAAATTGTATGTTGTCTCCAACCAGGCTGGTGTATCTAAGGGATTGTATGCCCAAGAGGATTTAGATGAAATAAATGAAAATATGTCAAAAGAGCTTAAGATTCAAGGGGCTGTGGTTGAAGGTATTTATTATTGTACCCATCTTAAATCAGATAATTGCGATTGCCGCAAACCTAAGACTGGACTCTTGAAGCAAGCAGTCTTAAATTTAGGTGCTAACCCTGAGATTACTTTTTTCATCGGCGATTCTTTTATAGACATGGGAGCTGCTCGCTGTTTTGGGGCGAAATCAGTGCTTGTTCTTTCTGGTAAAGAGAAGATATCCAATCGAGACCAGTGGGAATTCGAACCCGATCATATATTTGACGATTTAAAATCCGCAGCAGATTATCTTTGCTCTCACTATGGCTAAAATTGTAATTGTTTATGCTAGTTTTGGAGAAGGGCATAGGAGGGGGGCCGAAGCTTTAAAATACTTGCCAGATGCCTTGGTCTGCGATCTTCTAAATTTTACTAATCCTTTGCTGAGAAAGATTTACTCCTTGAGTTACTTAATCATAACTCAATACTTTCCTTTTCTTTGGCGGATTTTATTTTTCTTTGCCAAAATAAAGCTTTTTTCTTCTTGTGTAGATAAGATTAACCGCTCAATATTTTCGTCGTTCTTTAAATACTTAGAAAAGAGGCGTCCGAAAATTATAATTGTCACTCATTTTTTTCCTTCTAGCCTAATATCGCCGATAAAGAAAAAGATAAATTTCAAAGTTATTTCAGTTATTACTGATTTGCGTGTTTATCCCTTATGGGTTGCCGGATGCGTTGACCATTATTTTGCAGCTTTAGAGGTAACAAAGCAGGATCTAATCAATCTCGGGGTTGCAAAAGAGAAGATTACTGTCGGCTTTGTCCCCTTAAGAGAAGGATTCTTAAAAGATATACCCCGAGAGTCTTTGCGCAAGAAGTTTTCTTTAGGCGCAAGGCCGTCACTAATTTTTGTCTCATCTTCACGAGGAAGGTTTCCTTATTTGAAGAAGTCAATTCAGATCCTTCTAAAAAGTTTTAACATTTTTCTTATTTACGGGAGAAATTTGGAGCTAAAGAGGCGTTTGGAAAGGCTAAACTCTCCTTATATCCGGCTCTTCTCTTTTTACGATGAAATTTGGGAGTTAATCTGCGCAAGTTCACTTATTGTTTCTAAACCTGGAGGGATGACTATCTTTGAGGGGCTTTACAAGAAGAAGCCGTTCGTTTTTACCCAGTACATCCCTGGCCAGGAGAAAGGGAATATGAAGCTATTGGTTGAAAAAGGTGTAGCCAGGTTTGCTCGCGGGGGAAAGCAGTTGATTAAGGCAATTTACTATTTTAACGAGACCGGTAGTAAGTTAAGGGATAATTACCCCATAGAGGTTAAGGACATACGTAAACCCTTATCTAGTTTAATAGAGAAGTGGAGCGATGTTTAGAATAGCTAACTCAATCTTTGCGATAACAAAGAAGGGTGGCGTTTATAAGGATTTGAATTGGGTCCGCGAAAGCTAGGTATGGGAAATGGAGTTTTTCAAAGATCGAAAGAGTTATTTTTGCAGGAATAAGTTATGTCTAAAATAGCGAAAGTAGTGGTGTCAATATCTTTAGATAAGGAGTTTGACTACTCTTGCCCGCCTAATTTAGAGGTAAGGAGAGGAATGAGGGTTTTGATAGACTTTAATCAAAAAAAGCGAGTAGGTATTGTGGTAGCTATAGTAAGTGAGTCAAACCTAACGAAGCTAAAACCGATTATTGATATCCTTGATAAGGAAGCTTTGCTGGATGAGGAGCATTTACGTTTTGCTAAGCAACTAAGCAATTTCTACCCCTATGCTCAGGGTGAATTTATATTCATGATGATCCCGCCCTATCTTAGGAAACCAAAAAAATTCAAAAAAGGGGATAGCCCCCTTTCTAATAGCAAAAAAGGGAAAGGCGGGGACAGCCCTTGTTTTGTTAAAGCTGATAGTTTTTTGGAGAGATACCAGCTGTGGAGAGATACCATAAGGGAGAAGCTAAAAAAAGGATCTGTGCTGATCTGCTTTCCTCAGCTTACCTACCTAAAATCGGCAAGAGATATTATAAGTGAGGACTTTCCTAATCAGGTTAAAGTAATTCATAGCCAGGAGAAGGAAAAAGAGCTTTTTTCTAATTGGGAAAAAACAAGAGAGAATTCTTTAATTTTGGGAACACGGGTAGCGATTTTTTACTATCCTTTAGATTTGGAGCTAATTATAGTAGAGGAAGAAAATAGTCCTTACTACTTTCAAGAAGAGAAGCCTTACCACAATCTTTTAGATGTGGCCCATAGCTTATCGGCCTTGAAAGGAGTAGAGCTGATTTTAAGCAGTGATTACCCCTCTTTGGCGACCTACAAACGCATAAAGGATGGAAAGATTAAACTAATAGATAAGGGAGGATCAGGTAGGAATATAAAGGTAATTAACCTCTCGGAATTTAGTAAAAATAAGGTTGTTGGCCCGGTCTTAACTGAACTTTTAAAGAAGACCATTCAGGATAACAAGAAGGCAGTTATTCTTTGGAATCGAAAAGGGTTTGCCCGAGTTATTTCTTGTTCCAATTGTGGGCATATATTTAAATGCGAACATTGTTCAAGCTTTTTGCAATCTTCCTTAAAAAGCGAAGAAGGGATATGTCCTTATTGCCAAAAGAATTATTCTCTACCTAGGATATGTAGCCAGTGCCATAACGGTTATTTAAAAAGTAAAGGCTATGGCATTGAGAGAATAGCAAGCACATTAAAGAGGGTGTTTCCTGAAGCTAGGATTGATAACTTCTCCGATGTTCGCAGTGGTACTCAGATAGCTCTTTCCACATCTAAGATCCTAAGTCACCTTTATGAGCCTCAGAAGTTCGACAGAGGTTTTGTGCTTGATGCTGACCTTTTTTTAAATCATATAGATTATGAGACAACCTTCAATGCTTTTCTCTATCTTAAAAAGCTCCTTCTTTTATTTCAAGATTCCCTTTATGTATTTACCCGCCATAAGGACTACTACCTTTTTAGACATTTAAATGAGAGTTGGAGAGATTTCTACGAATCAGAGCTTCAATTTAGAAGAAAGTCACAGCTTCCACCTTTTGGGCTTATTGCTAAAATTACCCTAAGGGCAAAGAATAAAAAAGCCCTTTTAAAAAGAATAAAGGATTTATATAATAGATTAGAGAAGAGGCATAAAGAGATTTATGGCCCTTTCGAGGAGAAACCTTTTAAATTAAGGGATAAATTCCGTTATTCGATTATAGTTAAAGCTAAAAATGTCCCTCAATCCAGAAGGTTGATTAAGGAAGAAATCAAGGGATTCCGTACCTCTTCCATACAAATGGCAGTGAGTTTGCGATGAGGTTTATTTATTTCGGTAGTTCTCAGTTTTCCAAAGTCGCTTTAAAGGAACTTTACCTTAAAGATTATAAACCGGCTCTTATAGTTAGCAAGCCGGATAAACCTAAGGATCGGGGTTTAAGGTTATCGCCTACAAAGGTCAGTCAGTTTGCTAACGATAAGAAGATTCCTTTCATTAAGCCTTCATCTTTAAAGAAGGGGGAGGTTAAAGAAATTTTAAGTAAAGAGCAGGTAGATTTTTTTGTCGTTGCTGACTACGGGGAGATTATCCCTAAAGATTTATTAGCCCTGCCTTTAAGCTTTGCTCTCTGTATTCATCCTTCATTGCTTCCTTGTTATCGAGGACCGGCGCCAATAGAGGAGACCTTAATGAATGGCGATAAGAAGAGCGGGGTTACTATTTTTAAAATGAATGAAAGGGTTGATGCCGGAGATATAATCTTGCAGAAAGCCTTGACCGTTAGCTATGATGATGATTTCTTCTCCTTATCTGATAAATTAGCAAAAGAAGGTGTGTCATTATTGATTGAGGCTATAAAGAAAATAGAGAATAAGAGCTACTCCTTAAACCCTCAGGATGAGAAGTTAGCAACCTTGACTTCTAAACTTAAAAAGGAAGATGGTAGAATATCTTGGGAAAACACTGCCCAAGATATAAGAAATTTAATCAGGGCAACATTAGGTTGGCCTTCAGCCTATACCTTCTATCAAGGAATGGTGATTAAAATATTAGCTGCTGATATAATCGATCAAGAGGCAAGTAATTCTCCAGGGATAATCGTCGATACCGATAAAGAAGGAATCCATGTTGCTACTGGCAAAGGGGTTTTAAAAATTAAAAGGTTAAAGCCTCAAGGAAAGAGCGAGATGGATGCTTGGTCTTTTGTCTGTGGGCATAGACTCAAGAGTAACGAATCTTCCTTTTCCAATAAACAAGAGTAATTATATTAAAAATGGTTAAAGGGTATGAGATAATATTTTCTGGTGTAGTCCAGGGCGTAGGTTTTCGGTTTTCTGCTCGAAACTTAGCAGCTAAATATAAAATAAAAGGGTGGGTGATGAACCTCTCTGACGGTAGAGTTAAGCTGTTGGCTGAAGGTCAACGGGAAGATTTAGATAATTTTCTCCAGGACTTAAGGAATGAGTTTAAGAGATACATTGATGACGATATACTTCAAGAGAAAGAGGCTAGTGGAAATTATAAAGATTTCAAAATAAAATTCTCTTCTTCCTAATGCGTTATGGAATTTTTTCCGACCTACACGGTAATTTAGAAGCCTTCAGGGTAGCTTGCGATTATCTGGATAAAGAAAGAATAGACAAGTTTATTTTTAATGGCGATGCGATTGGCTATGGTGCTAACCCCTGCGAATGTCTTGATCTTCTGAAAAAAATTAACCCTATAATTATTGCTGGTAACCATGATTGGGCAGCAATAGATAGGTTTAGCCTAGACTACTTCAATCCACAGGCTAAAGATGCGCTTTTGTGGACAAAAGGAGAATTAAGAAAAGAAGATTTTAGCTTCTTGAACTCTTTTGAGCTTAAATATACTGAGGGCAATTTTATCTGTGTTCACGGCAGCCTGAGTGACCCAGCCGAGTTTAATTATATAATTTACACCTATGATGCTGGCCTCAACTTTTCTCTCCTTAATAAGCAGATTCTTTTCGTCGGCCATTCTCATCGGGCAGAAGCCTTTAGCATTAAGGATGAGAAAGTTTCCTATATAAAGAGTGAGGAAATTAAGATTGATTCAAAGACCAAGTACATTATAAATGTTGGCAGTATTGGCCAACCGCGTGATCGAGACCCCCGGCTCTCACTATGTATCTACGATAGCAATGAAGGTCTGGTAAAGTTTGTGAGGTTAGAGTATAATATAAAAAAAGCAGCCGATAAAATCTTAACGAAAGGCCTGCCTTCCTTATCAGCTATGCGGCTTTTTGATGGATGGTAGTAATAAAAGGTTAAGGGTAATAGAGACATCCAATGGCTACAGATAAGATCAAAAGAGAAATAGAGCAATTACGGAAAGAGATTCGCCATGCCGATTACTGCTATTATACTCTCAGTGATCCTGAGATATCCGATAAAGAGTATGATAACCTTCTAAAAAACTTGAAGAATTTGGAAGAAAAGCGCCCAGAGCTTGTTACCCCGGATTCTCCTACTCAAAGGGTATCGGGAGGTGTTTTGGAAGGTTTTTCGACTGTAGAGCATAAGAGGCGTATGCTTTCTTTAGATAATAGTTATTCTATTGAAGAATTAAAGGGTTGGGAGAAGAAAATCAGGCGGGCATTAAAGAGAAAAGTTGAATTTGATTATGTCGCCGAATTGAAGATGGATGGAGTCAGCGTTTCTTTAACTTACGAGAAAGGAGTTTTTTCAACAGGTGCTACCCGGGGAGATGGAGGAAGAGGAGAGGATGTTACTACGAACCTTAAGACAATAAGGTCAATTCCTCTCAAACTAATTAGTAGAGATAATCTTGCCTCAATTGAAGTTAGAGGTGAAGTATATATAGGTAAGAAGGATTTTGAAAAACTAAATAAGGAAAGATTGAACTTGGGTGAAGCTCCTTTTGCCAATCCTCGGAATGCTGCTAGTGGTTCATTGAAACTGCTAGATCCTTCATTAGTTGCCAGGAGAAATTTAAAATGTTTTGTTCATTCATTTGGAGTTGCTAAAGATTATAACTTTTCTTCTCAGAAAGAGTTTTTGAAGAAGACTCGTGAATCGGGCCTTTGTTCCAACCCCAATAATAAATACTGTAAGAACTTAAAAGAAGTTATTGATTATTGTCTTTACTGGCAGAAGGAGCGTGAGGCTTTGGACTATGAAGTTGACGGTGTAGTGATAAAGGTTAATTCTTTTGAGTTGCAGAAGGAGTTAGGAGCAACTCGCAAGAGTCCGCGTTGGGCAGTTGCTTATAAATTTCCGGCTCAGCAAGCTACCACAAGAGTAAAGAAGATTGAATTTGGGGTAGGAAGAACCGGAATTATTACTCCGGTAGCAATATTAGAACCAGTAGAGTGCGGAGGGGTTAGGATATCTAGAGCAACACTTCATAATTTTGATGAAATAAAGAGGCTTGATGTAAAAGAAGCAGACACAGTTTTAATTGAAAGGGCTGGCGAAGTGATTCCTAAAGTGATAAAGGTAATAACATCTAAGCGTCAGGGTAAGGAGAAGAGGGTTAAAATACCCAATAACTGTCCGGTCTGTGGCGGCAATGTAGCCAAAGAGAAAGAGGAAGAGGTATATTGGTATTGCCTTAATCTTGATTGCCCGGCCCAGCTTAAACGGGCGACTCTGCACTTTGCATCTCGTCGGGCCATGGATATTGAAGGAATGGGTGAAGCAATAGTTGAAGACTTAGTTGATCGTAAGTTAGTTAAGAGCCTGGTAGATATCTATTACTTAAAGAAAGGCGATTTCCTCAACCTTCCTCTTTTTAAAGATAAGCGAACCAGCAAGTTAGTAGCGGCAATAGATAAGAGTAAGAAGAGACCTCTTTCTAATTTTCTCTTTGGTTTAGGAGTAAGACATGTGGGCGAGAAGGCAGCTATACTTCTTGCTGAGCGTTTTGGAAGCATTGTTCGTATCCTTAAATTAAGCGAGGGGGAGCTTAGGGAGATTCCCGAGGTAGGTCCGATTATGGCTTCTTCGATTGTTAAGTTCTTCTCATCCAAGAATACTAAAAAGATGATCAAGGAGTTTAAAAGGGCAGGGGTTAATTTAATACAGGTTAGGCGAATGGTCAAAAAGAGCAGGATAAGCGGAAAAACCTTTGTCTTTACCGGCGAGCTCGATTCCCTTTCACGCTCTCAGGCCAGAGGGCTAATAGAGAAATTAGGTGCCCAATGGACATCGACGGTTAGCAAAAATACTGATTTTCTGGTAGCCGGGGAGAATCCTGGTTCAAAATACACCAAGGCTAAACAGCTAGGAGTAGCTATTATCCATGAAGAGGCGTTTCTTAGGCTTACTCAAGGCTAAATTTCCCACCTTTTTAACCATTTTTTTTCATTTTTTCATTTTTTCATTTCTTTTATTTTTTTCTTGACAAAAACATCTTTTATAGTATTATCTTCAAGTATGTTTTTCCTTGATTTTAAAGGAAAAATCGCCCACGTAGCTCAATCGGTAGAGCACTTCGTTGGTAACGAAGTGGTAACCGGTTCAATTCCGGTCGTGGGCTAAAAAAGCAGAGTAAGATTAGTTAAAAACCACAAAAGTGGGGCGGGGATTTTGCAAGCCTTTTCCCGCTTTTATCATTGTAAGTCATTATGAGAGAGTTAATTGCGTTATCGTGCACAATTTGCAAAAGAAAAAATTATTATACCACTAAGAACAAGAGAAAGCATCCCGAAAAGGTGTCGATAAAGAAGTTTTGTCCTTGGGAGCGTAAGTATACCGAGCACAAGGAAGCAAAACCTTAAAAGCTAAAAACGTAGAATGAAAAGCGTAAAACTGTCGCTAAAATTAATTATACAAAAAGTTTTACAGTTGAAACTTTTCGCTTTTCGTTATTAAGGCGAGTGGCTCAATTGGCAGAGCACCGGTCTCCAAAACCGGGGGCTGCAGGTTCAACTCCTGCCTCGCCTGCTGAAAGATAGGAAAGGGATAGTTATAGAAGGATGATCAAGAAAATAAAGGGATTTCCGAGATTTGTAAAAGAGGTAAGAGAAGAACTAAAGAAGGTAAGCTGGTCTTCGCGGCAGGAATTAATGGCCGCAGCAACTATTGTAGTGATTGTCACCAGTCTTCTAACCGCCTACATTGCTATCGTAGATTTAGGTTTATCGAGGTTAGTTCAAATTCTATTGAAATAATACACCCACAAAAAATTATTATGATTAGATGATGTATATAATCTTGCGAAGCAAGTTTGGCGAAGCTGAAGCTTCACCGAATATATTATATCCATCATTACTAGCGCCGGACAACAAAGTTTAAAAATGAGGAAAAGAGGTAATAAGAGCATAGAAGAACTGTTTGTAGGTATGAGATGAAGAAGTGGTATATTTTGCACACTTTAAGCGGAGCTGAAGATAAAGCGAAAGCAAATCTTGAGGCAAGGATAGGTGCTAGCGGTTTTGCTGAGTTGGTTGATGAGGTTGTTATTCCTAAAGAGCAGATCACTGAGGTAAAACTAGGCAAGAAAAAAGTTTTGGAGCGTAAGTTCTTCCCGGGGTATATCCTTATACATATGGAGATGAATGATGACACCTGGCTTTTTGTACGCAACACTCCTGGCATTACCGCTTTTATTGGTCCACGAAGAAAACCTTCTCCTATATCCCAGGAAGAGGTAGATAGAATTTTAGTAAAGGCTGAAGAGAGTAAGGCTAAACCGGCACCAAAGGTGAGCTTTGAGAGGGGTGAAAGTATTCGGGTAGTCGAAGGGCCTTTTGTTAATTTTAATGGTGTGGTTGAGGATATTCATCCTGATAAGGGAAAGGTGAAGGTGAATGTTTCAATTTTTGGAAGGACTACTCCGGTTGAACTTGAATTTTGGCAAGTCGAGAAAATATGAACATGAATTTCCACTAATTACATACAAATTACCACGAATAGTTCGTGGAGATTCTTATATTTGATTCGTGGCAATTCGTGTAGTGAGCGGAGCGAACAATGGCTAAGAAGAAAAAGAAAAAACCAGTAAGTCAGATAAAGTTACAAATTCCCGCTGGCGCAGCAAATCCAGCACCGCCGGTTGGCCCGGCATTAGGTCAGCACGGGGTAAATATTATGCAGTTCTGTAAGGCTTTCAACGATAGCACAAAACAAAAAGAGGGGATAATACTACCGGTTATAATCAGTGTTTATGGAGACCGTTCTTTTGATTTTATTGTTAAGAGCCCCCCGGTTTCTTTTCTCTTAAAGAGAGCGGCTAATTTAGCTAAAGCCAGCTCTTTACCCGGTAAGGAAATTATCGGCGAGGTGACTAAAAGTGCAGTTATGCAAATAGCTAAAGAGAAGATGCAGGATTTAAATACTCGTGATTTAGAAGCTGCTGCCAGAATAGTTGAAGGTACAGCTAGAAGCTGCGGGTTAAAAGTAGTCCAAGGTTAAGGGAGAAGACTTATGGCGCATAGCAAGAGATATCTGGAAGCTAAAAAAATGGTCGAGGAGAACAAGACTTATCCTTTAAGTGAAGCAATTGATCTTTTAAAGTCTATGCCCAAAACTAAATTTGATGAGATGGTAGAGATTAGTGGCAAGCTAGGTGCAGATCCTAAGCAATCTGATCAGATGGTTAGGGGTTCTGTAGTATTGCCTCACGGCACTGGTAAGCAGACCAAGGTTTTAGTTTTTTGCGAGCCTGAAAAAGAGAAAGATGCTAAAGAAGCCGGAGCTGACCATATTGGTTCCCAGGAGACTATCGATAAGATTCTTAAAGAGGGGTGGACTGGCTTTGATTGTTGTATATCCACACCTTCGATGATGCGTTCAGTAAGTAAACTAGGAAAATTCTTAGGCCCGCGAGGGCTTATGCCTTCTCCTAAAACCGGGACAGTAACTGAGAACATAGCTCATGCAATCTCAGAGGCAAAGAGAGGAAAGATCGATTTTCGTATGGATAAGCTTGGCTGTATCCATGTTGGAGTGGGTAAACTATCATTTAGTGTCCAAGATCTATTAGATAATGCGAAGACTTTTGTTAAAGCTCTTGCAGCTGCAAAACCTTCAACGGTTAAAGGTGATTTTATAGGAAATCTTTACTTATCAGTGACAATGGGACCGGCAGTAAAATTTAATTTATAGGTCAACAGACCACCCTGTTGGGTAGAAAGTTATGGCTAAAGGAACAAAAAAAATAGGCTTATTAACACGCGAAAGAATTATTGAAGAGCTAAAGCAAGGGGTTAAAAGCACCGAAGGGTGTTTTTTCGTTGGTTTTAATAAGGTTGGAGCCTTTCCGTTTAATGAACTACGCAACAATCTTCGTGGTTCCGGCGCCAGAGTCTTCGTAGCTAAGAACTCTTTGTTTAAAAAAGCATTGGGTGAATTAGGTTGGGAAGATGTGAATAGTTTACTGGAAGCAGAGACCGGCGTTGTTATCATAAAAGATGATGATGTAACTAAAGCTTGCAAAATCCTTGTTGAGTTTACTAAAGAGACCGAAGCTCTACAGTTAAAGGGCGGAGTTATTAAAGATAAAAGGGTTAGCCTGAAGGAATTAAGCGCTTTAGCAAAACTTCCTTCCCGGGAGGTACTTATTGGCACGGTAGTGTCAACTTTTGCTTCACCTTTGTGTGGTTTTCTTAATACATTGAATCAGATTATTTTAAAGTTTGTTTGGGTTGTTGAAGAAATAAAAAAAGCTAAAGAGAAGAAAAAAGGATAAGGAGGTAGTTATGTCTAAGGTTGATGACATTATGAAGGTGGTGGAGGAGATGACCGTTCTAGAGCTTTCCGAGCTAGTAAAGGCTTGTGAAGATAAGTTTGGAGTAACCGCTGCTGCTCCTGCAGTTGCTGTAGCTGCAGCTGGAGGCGGAGCCGTCGCAGAAGAGGAAGAAGAGAAAACTTCCTTTACTGTAACTTTAACTGGCGTAGGTTCCAATAAGATAGCGGTTATTAAGGAGATCAGAGCAATTACTGAGCTAGGTTTAAAGGAAGCAAAGGACTTAGTTGATTCTGCACCTAAGGCTATTAAGGAAAATGTTACCAAGGAAGAAGCTGAAGACATCAAGAAGAAAATTGAAGCTACCGGGGCTACTGTAGAGTTAAAATAAAAGGATAAAGGCAAAAGGAAGAAGGAAGAAGTGAAGAAACGTTTAAAAATTTTTACTTTATCCTTATTCCTTAATTTTATAGGAGGATAACTTGGAAAAAGCCAAAAAGCTATCTTTTGCTAAGATTAAAAGGAGCTTATGCTTACCTCATCTTCTTGAGCATCAATTGCGCTCTTGCAGAGAGTTTCTGCAAGTTGATGTTTTGCCGGAGAGGAGAAAAAATATAGGCTTACAGGAAGTTTTGCAGGAAATTTTTCCTATGGAGAGTCCGGATAAGCAATATCGCTTAGAGTTCGTCTCTTATAGCTTAAGCCGGCCGCGCTATAGCATAGATGAGTGTAAAAGAAGGTCGCAGACTTATGCTGCCCCTTTAAGGGTACGTTTAAGGCTGGCTGATCCTTCCCTTGAGGTAAAAGAGCAGGAAATTTATCTAGGGGATATTCCCCTTATGACTGACACAGCTTCTTTTATTATTAACGGTGATGAGAGAGCTATTATTAGCCAGCTACAGCGTTCCCCTGGTGTATTCTTTGAGGAGGAGTCCCACCCTACAGGTAAACGTATCTACTTTGCCCGAATAATTCCTTATCGTGGGTATTGGCTGGAATTCCGAACTGATATAAACGATACTATTACTGCGATTATTGATCGTAGAAAGACTTTTCCCGGAACCCAAATCTTACGTATCTTAGGTCTTTCTACTAATGATGATATTTATAGCCATTTCTCTGACAAACCTTATCCGGAATTAGTTAATACAGTTAAAAAAGATTCGACAACAACTAAAGAAGATGCTTATTTAGATTTTTACAAGAAGATGCGTCCTACCGAACCAATTACTTTAGAAGCTGCTAAAGAGGTCTTTCGAAGGATGTTTCTTGATGCTCGCCGATATGATTTAGGTAAAGTGGGTAGATATCTTCTTAATAAGAAGTTAGGTATGGATTTTAGCCTAAACAAAAGGACTTTAGATTTAACTACCATAATAGAAATTATTAAGACCTTGCTTATGGTAAAGGCTGGGAAAAGAGATATAGATGATATTGATCATCTTTCCAATCGAAGAGTAAAACTTATCGGTGAACTCTTGCAGCATCAAGTAAGGGTTGGTTTGTTAAGGGTCGAGAGAACATTTTTAGATAGGTATTCGCTTATCTCTTCCAATGATTTTGCTATTCAGCATCTTATAAATTCTCGAGCTTTCTCCACGCAAATACAAGACTTCTTCGCTCGTTCACCCCTTTCTCAATTTATGGATCAAACAAATCCTTTGGCTGAAATGACTCACAAGCGTAGACTTTCAGCAATGGGGCCAGGGGGTTTGTCTCGTGAGCGTGCTGGTTTTGAAGTTCGTGACGTTCATCCTACTCACTACGGAAAGATTTGTCCTATAGAGACACCGGAAGGAGCAAATATTGGCCTTCTAGCTTCATTAACTACTTATGCTCGAATAAATCCTCTAGGATTTTTGACCACCCCTTATCGGAAGGTAGAGAACGGGACGGTTAATGATAAGACTGCATATTTGATGAGTGATGAAGAAGAGAACTCAATGATTTCTCAGGTAACTCCTAACATAGACGAAGATGGAAGAATTAAAGATAAAGAAATTTATGCCCGCCACTTAGGAAAGTTCCCTAAGATAAAACCTAGAAAGATTGAATACATGGATGTTTCTCCCCAACAGATCATATCTGTTTCTGCTTCCCTAATTCCTTTTCTTGAGCATGATGATGCGAATCGTGCACTTATGGGCTCGAATATGCAGAGGCAAGCAGTACCGTTGATGTTTCCTCAGCAACCTCTGGTTGGAACAGGAATTGAGGAAAAGGTAGCCAGAGATAGTGGAGTAATGTTGATTGCTAAAGAGTCAGGTAAGGTTAAAGAAGTAGATGCTTCATCAATAAGGGTAGGAAATTTTACCTACAAGCTAAAGAAGTTCAGCCGCTCCAATGCTGATACTTGCACAAATCAAAAACCTTTAGTTAAGAAAGGGGATGAACCAAAGAAGAATACGGTTATTGCTGATGGTATGGCAACAGAAGACGGAAAACTTTCTTTAGGTACTAATTTGCTTGTAGCATTCTTGCCTTGGAGAGGTTATAACTTTGAAGATGCAATCATTATCAATGAAAGATTAGTAAAAGAGGACATACTTACTTCTTTACATATTGAGAAGTTTGAGTGTGAATCCCGGGAAACAAGATTAGGCAATGAGGAAGTTACCCGGGATATCCCTAATGTTAGTGAAGAAGCTTTAAGTAATTTGGATGATAGCGGTGTTATCCGAATTGGAGCTGAAGTTATGCCTGATGATATCTTAGTTGGGCGGGTAACTCCCAAGACAGAAAAAGAGCTTTCTCCAGAAGAGAGGTTATTAAGAGCAATATTTGGTGAGAAAGCAGCAGATGTAAAAGATACTTCCCTGCGAGTTCCTCCGGGAATTTACGGCGTAGTTACAAACGTTGAGGTCT
>CAZPYY010000026.1:0-10334 GCA_964590995.1 uncultured Planctomycetia bacterium
AATCTTCTAGTTTTATTCCAATTAACTTAGCATAAGATGGATCAAAAGCGTGTTCAGCATCGATAAAAGCTGCTACACCACCGCTAAGCTGGCCTTGAGCAATAATACTTAAAGTTAAGGTGCTTTTTCCTGAAGACTCTGGACCATAAACCTCAATCACCCTTCCCCGCGGAAGACCATTGACACCCAAGGCTTTATCTAGAGAGATTATACCGGTGGGTATTGCCTCGATATCCATTTTTACCCCTTCTCCCATGCGCATTATCGCGCCTTTACCAAACTGTTTCTCTATTTGTGAAAGGGCAAGATCTAAAGCTTTTTTCTTGTTGTCTGAGGTATTCTGCTCTTTACTCATAATTCCTCCTTATTTTAGGGATTAGTAGTTAAATTATACTCTCCGAGAAATTTAGTGTCAAATGATTCAAAATTAGAGATGAGATTCCTTATTTTTCAGAAGATTCTTTATATTTCTCTTGTGTCTTATCAAAATGAAGACAAAAAGTAATAGCGAGAAAACCTTAAACTCTAAGGGTAGAGAAAAGATAAGAGAAAAAACAAAAAAGGAAAAAGCACTGACTAACGAGGCTAAAGAGACAATCTTAAAGATAAAGAATACCACTACCCAGGCAAAGATAGCAATTAAAAAAAGTATTAGCAAAGAAGAAAATTGAAGACTTAAACCAGCTATGCCACCTAAACTAGTTGAAACACCCTTGCCCCCTTTAAACTGCAAGAAAGGGGTCCAGTTATGCCCACAGACAACCGCGATAATTGCCAGAATGAAGAGAAAAGTTGGTGGATTGCTCACAAAGAATGGTACAATCAAAGGCACTGTAAATCCTTTTAAAAAATCCAGAACAAATACAGAAATGCCCCACCTCTTTCCCAATACCCGAGTTACATTAGTAGCACCAATATTTCCGGAACCAAGACCTCTTATATCAGTCTTCTTAACTAAATAAACGGCTAAGAAGCCAAAAGGTATCCCGCCAATAAGGTAACTAAGAATTAGAAGATTTACCGCTCCCATTTAAAACTCTCACTCCTCTTAAAAAATAATCAACTCCCGAAACTAAAGTAAAAATTGCTGCCCCCTTCCAAATCCAGGGGAAAAGGGGGCTATTAAGAAGTAAAGCCAGGATTGTAAACATTTGGGAAAAAGTAGTAAGCTTGCCCCAGGAAGATGGTTCCATAAAAGCTTCTTTTTTTAAGACATTGATGATTACTACCCCTAAAAGAATAATAAGATCTCTGCTTACAACCACTAAAATCAGCCCCAAAGGCATTTTAAAATTAAGGGGTAAAGTATCTCTGAAGACGTAAAGTGAGATAAACGCTGCGAATAAAAGTAATTTGTCGGCTACCGGATCAAGAACCTGCCCAAATTCTGACTTCTCCTTTCTTATTCTTGCTGCTAATCCGTCAAAGAAATCGCTCGCTATTGCAAGAAGGAAAACTGTTGTCGCTAGATGTCTTAGGTAATGGTGTGACTGTGAGTAAATAAGCAGGGAAATAAATACAGGAATAAGAATAATTCTTATAGTGGTTAATTTATCGGCTAGACTCATTATTCAAGCATGGTTATTCTCTTTAGCGGCCACCAGGTTAAAACTGCTTTTCCTATTATATCTTTCTCGTCAGCAAACCCCCATTCACGGCCGTCTTTAGAAGAAATACTATTATCACCAAGGAAAAAGTACTTACCTCCAGGAACAATTGTCTCCTTACCTCTAGTCCCGTACTCTCCCTGATTGTAATAATAGTTTCTTGCAATCTTTGGATCAACTACTATTTTGCCGTTTATATGGATATTGCCGTCTCTTAATCTGATTTTGTCTCCGGGCAAGCCAATCAATCGCTTTATGTAAGCCTTATTTCTCTCAGTAGCAATTGGTGGAACAAATACAACTATATCAAACCTCTTAGGCTTACGGAATCCCGGAATCCTCAAGGGAGTAAAGGGAATTTTTGGACCATAAGTAAGCTTGCTTACAAAGATCTTATCCCCAGGAACTAAGACCGGAATCATTGAGGTGGTAGGGATCTTATATATTTGAAAGAAAAAAGTTCTCAAAAATATCGCCAATGCTGCAGCAATAATTATAGCATCAATCCACTCTCTTAATGCACTCTTTTTTTTACTCAACTTTGTTGCCCTTGTTTCTTTAAAAGCTCTCTAATCGTAGCCTTTCGAATATATAATATATAATCTATAAATCCTAAGTCAAGTATTCCTTTTACATTTTAAGCACTTCTAAGAAGGCATTCTGAGGAATAGTTATATTCCCCAGCTGTTTCATCTTTTTCTTACCCTTCTTCTGCTTCTCCCATAATTTTCGTTTACGGGTAATGTCTCCTCCATAACACTTTGCAGTAACATTCTTCTTTAAGGCCGCAACCTTCTCGGAGGCAATTATTTTCGAACCAATTGCAGCTTGAATTTTCACCTCATACATCTGCCGGGGAATTAATTCCTTTAATTTCTCAACTACCGTCCTTGCTTTGGCCTCTGACTTATTTTTATACACTAAAATTGAGAAAGCTTCAGTCTTTTTCTGATTAAAAAGAATATCAATCTTGGTAATTTCTGTCTTCCTGTACCCAATAAATTCATAGTCAAAAGAGGCATAACCTTTAGTTAAAGACTTTATATTATCATAAAAATCAATAACAATTTCTCCTAAGGGAAGATCAAAGACTATCGCCAACCTATCCTTACCTAGATAATCCATCTTAACAAACTCGCCTCTTCTCGATTTTGCCAAATCACAGATAGAATCCATCCCTTCTACCGGTGTTACAATGGTAGCCCTAACAAAAGGTTCAGAAACCTCCTCAATGCAAGATGCCTCGGGAAATTGATGGGGAACTTCTATGTATTCTACCTGTTTCTCCCCTATTCGCTTTAATAGATACTTAACATTAGGTGAAGTCAGGACAAGATCAAGGCTGTACTCTCTCTCTAGCCTCTCCTGAACTATCTCCATATGCAGGAGCCCTAAGAAACCACACCTAAATCCATAGCCTAAAGTACCTAAGTTATCAGGCTCATAGACAAAAGACGGATCAGATAACTTTAACTTCTCAATGGCTCTTCTCAGGGCAGGATAATCTTTAGGAGAAGAAGGAAATATTCCGCAAAAAACCATCGGTGACATCTTCTTATACCCTTCAAAGGCTTCTTTAGTAGGAGAAGATGCCGAAGTAATTGTATCTCCTACATCTATATCTTGGGGATCCTTTATATTACAGCAAATATAACCTACCTCACCGCAACAAAGACTCTCTCTCTTCTGTGCTTCTGGCAAAAATACACCAACCTCTTCTACTCGATACCTCTTATCCTGATGCATAAGAAGAATATTATCTCCAACAGCAACTTTTCCATCAAATATTCTCAAAAATAATATAACTCCTCTATAAGAATCATAGCTAGAATCAAAAAGAACTGCTTTAAGCGGTTTATTAATATCGCCTCTAGGCGCAGGTATCTCTTCAATTACCCTCTTAAGCAATTCTTCAACGCCCTTGCCGTCTTTAGCTGAAATAAGAGAAATCTCCTCCCTCTTAAAACCAAAAACATCAAGAAGCTGGCCAGAGCTTCTCTCAATATCAGCACTGGGAAGGTCTATCTTATTCAGAACAGGAATAATCCTTAAATCATTATCTAAAGCCAAGTGAAAATTAGCTACTGTTTGGGCTTCGATTCCTTGAGAAGCATCAACTAGAATAATTGCTCCCTCAGCACCTTTTAAAGACTTTGCTACTTCATATGAAAAATCAACATGACCGGGAGTATCGATGAGATTTAAAATATAATCTTCTCCTCCACAAGAAATATTTAACCTAACTGCCTTTGCTTTTATGGTAATGCCCCTCTCCTGCTCTAACTCCATACTATCCATCATCTGCTCTCGCTTCTTTCTGGCAGTTACAGCTCCGGCCATCTCCAGAAACCTATCGGCAAGAGTGGATTTGCCATGGTCGATATGAGCAATGATACAAAAATTTCTTATTAAAAGTCTAAGTTTCACTTGATATGTTTAATGATCTCCTCAGCTGTCTGAAGAATAGTAAGATTAGTTGTATCTATGCATATAGCATCTTCGCTTAACTTTAAAGGGCTGATTTCTCTAGTCTTATCAGCGTTATCCCGCCTCCTTAAGTCCTGATCCAACTCTTGAAAATTAACATCCATACCCTTATCGCTTAATTCCTTGAATCTCCTTCGCGCTCTTGTTGCTGAAGAAGCATCAAGGTAAAATTTATACTTAGCATCAGGAAAGACCACTGTAGTTATATCTCTACCTTCGACAACAAAGTCCCCCTTCGCAACTATATTTCTCTGCAACTTTACCATTACTGCCCTGACTTCTGGCTGTGCTACTACCGGGGCGATACTCTTATCTATAAGGGGGGTTCTTATCTGATCACTAACGTCTGAACCATCAAGATAAACTTTACCCCCTTTAAATTCTAGATTTAACTCCTCGGCTATTTTCTTTAAGCTGTCTTGATCAGATAAATCTACCTTTCTTTCAATTGCCTTTAAGGTCAAGGCTCGATACATTGCTCCGGTATCTAAATAAAAAATACCTAGCCTTTTAGCTAGGAGTTTGGCAACTGTTGTCTTTCCTGATCCAGCAGGACCATCTATGCCGATAATCATGATAGGTGTCTCTGTTTAGTATTTATCTTCTTAATCAAATCTATAATCTTATCTTTATCGTTCTTTTTTATTAAGCTCTCGAATTTCTTTAAGGTTTTTATGAACTTATTTAAATCAGCCAATACATTCTTCTTGTTGGATAGAAAAATCTCAGCCCATACTGATGCTGGAGAAAGAGATATCCGGGTTAAATCCTTAAAGCTTTGCAGAGTGAACTTTAAGCGGTCTTTAGAGAACCCTTTAGTAAGAGAGAAAGAAATAAGATGAGGTAAGTGAGACAAGTAAGATAAAAATTTATCGTGGCGTTGGGGGCTAATAAAGATTACTTTCGAACCCAACTTCTCCCAGATTTTTTTAACTCTTTTAGTAGCTTTACTTTGAGGCGAAGATGTAATTAAGCAAACTGCCTCCTGATAGAGGTCTATTTTGCTGAATTCTGCTCCGCTTTTCTCACTCCCACACAAAGGATGACAACCAACAAAGCTCACCCCCTTAGGTAAACACTTGGCAATGCTCTTCTCAATTACCCCCTTGCTGCTGCCTAAATCAAATACAATAGCTCCCTTTTTCAAAAAAGGAGCAATCTTTCTAAAGTAGTTAATGATTACCTCTACTGGTAAGGCCAAAACAACTAAATCGGCATTCTCAACAACATTTTTTAAATCTCGCTCTACTCTGTCAAGAACCTTTATTCTTTTCAACTTATCGTAAGACTTCTGGCTTCTGGCATAGCCCCAGATAGATACTCCCGGGAACTTATTCCTCAAAGCTAAACTCAAGGACCCGCCCATAAGCCCTACGCCTAATATTCCTATTTTCTTTATTTTACTCATATCTGTCTACCTACAGCTTTGGCAATATCTTTTAATTCGTTTACTAAACTTGCAAAGTTATCCGGCAAGAGCTGTTGTGAACCATCACTTAGTGCTTCTTGAGGATTGGGATGAACTTCTACTAAAAGACCGTCTGCTCCACAGGCAACTGCCGCCTTACTTAAAGGCGCAACCAAACCCCACTTCCCGCAAGCATGAGAGGGATCAACAATAACCGGAAGATGAGATAACATTTTTATCGAAGGTACCGCACTTAAATCTAAAGTATTACGGGTCAATTCTTCAAAAGTTCTTATGCCCCGTTCACATAAAATCACATTGAAATTACCTTCGGATAAGATATATTCTGCGCTCATTAATAATTCTTTTATAGTAGCACTTAAGCCTCTTTTTAAGATGATTGGCTTCTTGGTCTGGCCGACTTCTTTAAGGAGATTAAAGTTCTGCATATTACGAGCACCAATCTGTAGAATATCAGCATACTTTGCCACTAAAGCTACATCTCGAGTATCCATAACTTCAGTAGCTGTAGGTATATCAAACTCCTCTGATACGCTCTTAAGCATTTTTAAAGCTTCTTCACCTAATCCTTGAAAGGTGTACGGAGAACTACGCGGTTTAAAAGCGCCACCCCTTAAAATACCTGCTCCGGCTTCTTTTACCTTCGCAGCTACTTCCCCTATCTGCTCCTCGCTCTCAATAGAACAAGGGCCAGCAATAATTGCTATCTTTCTGGAACCAATCTCTACTCCTTCTCTTATCTTTACAACGCTCTCTTTTGCTTTAAATTCCCGGGACACTAGCTTATAAGGAGCCAATACCGGCATTACCTTATCTACTCCCGGGAAAACATCTAGAGGGTGCAATCTCACAATATCTTCAGGCCCGATAACACCTACGATAGTTCGCTCCTCGCCCCGAGAGACCATTGCCTTTAAGCCTAACTTCTTAACCCTCTTAATAAGGTTATTTATTTCATTTTTAGTTGCGTTCTTTTTAAAAACAATAATCATCTTTTATCTCCCTAATTCTTTTTCTTTAAATAACTCTTTAGACAATTTATAAACTTTTTATTCTCGCAAGATAAGCCTACAGTCACCCGAAAGAAATTCTTCAGGCCCCAGCCTTTTAATCCTCTTACAATAACCCCCCTCTTTAAGAGGTAATCACAGAGCCTTGAGGTATCACGCTTGAGGTCAACGAGAACAAAGTTAGTTGCACTCTCAGTGAATGATAGATTACACTTTTTTAACTCCTTGTAAAGATACTTCTTCTCTTTTTTAACATGAGTAGTTGTTTTTCTTAAGAACCCCTTATTCTTCAAAGCTGCTAAAGCTGCCACTTGAGCAAATCTATTTATATTGAAGGGCTCCCGAATCTTATTCAGGATTCCTGCTAGTTCCCTGGTTGTAACCCCATAGCCAATACGTAATCCGGCCAAACCATAAGCCTTGGAAAAAGTACGGGTTACTATAATATTGCCGCGTTTCGCCAGAAGCTTTAGAGTCTCGGGAAAATCTTTTGGCGCAAACTCAAAATAAGCCTCATCGAAAAAGACCAGTACTCGTTTAGGAATTTTGGCTAAGAAATCCTTAACTTCCTTTTCGTTTACATATGTTCCGGTAGGATTATCGGGATTAGCAATAAAGATAATCTTTGTTTTTTTAGTAACTCTCTTAGCTATTTCACTAAGAGAGTAACGCAGATTTTTCAAAGGAACCTTTACTACCTTAGCTCCAGCAATTTTAGCCTGAATCTCATAAATCAAAAAGGTAGGATAGGCAACTACAGCCTCATCACCCTTAGATATCAAAGCCTTCAAAGCCAGAACTATTAGCTCATCTGAACCATTGCCAAAAATAATTTGATCCTCTCTGACGCCTAATTTCTTAGATAGAGCTATTCTTAGGTAAAAGCTGCTACTCTCTGGATAACGGCTAATGTTTTTCACTTCCTCTCCAATTGCTTTGCGTATATAGGAAGGAGGAAATGGAATCTCATTAGAGGCAAGTTTATAGACCTCATCTAGTTTTAAGCTTCGCTTCACCTCTTCAATCGGTTTACCCGGCTTATAAGCATTTATTTTGCTTAATTCCTTTCTGTATGTCATCTAAAAACCCCTACCTAAATAAATTATTAATTAGCTCTCTTTGGGATAAGCACCAAGGACTTTTACAAAAAGGCACTCCTTTCTTAGCGCTTTTAAGGCCTTCTTAACTAAGGAAGAGTTCTTATGTCCCTCCATATCTACGAAGAAGTAGTACTTCCAAGCCTTCTTCTTAGAAGGCCTTGATTCTATCTTGGTAAGATTTATATTGCTCTTCTTAAGAGGTAGGAGAACATTGTGCAAAGCACCAGCCTTATCTTTCATTGAGAATACTATAGAGCTCTTATCGTGTTTGGTCGGTTTAACTTCTTGAGTCCCGATTATCAAGAAACGGGTAATATTATGTGCTGAATCTTCAATCGAACCAGCCAACAGGTTTAATTTATACTCATCTGCTGCCACTTTACTGGCTATAGCGGCCCTGCCCTTTCCTGAAGCAGCGAGCATTGCTGCTTGAGTTGTACTTGCACAAGGAGTCAATTTAACGTTGGGGAGGTTCTTCTCAAGCCATTTGCGACACTGAGCAAACACTTGCTCATGAGAGTAGACTCTCTTTATAGCAGATATCTTACTATGTTTACTTAGAAGATTATGCTTTATAGGTAGATACATCTCTGAACATATCTTAAGGTCAGAATCTATGAACATATCCAGAGTATGATTCACAGCACCTTCAGTAGAATTTTCAATAGGGACTACACCATAATCTGCTCTGCCGCGCTCAACTTCGGTAAAAACATCAGCTATGCTGCTACATTCAATATAGCCTAATGACTTACCAAACTTCTTTATTGCTGCTATGTGTGTGAATGTGGCCTTCGGTCCTAAGTAAGCTATCTTCATAGTTGCCCGCTGAGCCCTACATATAGAAAGTATCTCCCGAAAAACATCTTTCACATCCTGAGCTGAAAAAGGCCCTTTGTTAATTTTCTCCAGCCGAGCTATCATACTTGCCTCTCTGTCGGGAGCATAAGTACTTAATTTTCTCTTTTTCTTTACCTTGCTAATCTTGATAACTTCCAAAGCCCTCTGGTTAAGAAGATTAAGTATCTTTTCGTCTATATGGTCAATCTCCTTTCTTAATTGTTTTAATAACATACTCCTCCTTTATTTAAACTCTCGCTCAGCCTGCTTCAAAGAATCAAAATGTCCAATATCAATCCATTTCCCGCCTAAGGTGTATCCAAAAACTTTTGACCCCTTAGATAGCCAGGCTATATATTTTCCCGCAGCATCAACACTTCCATTATTACTAATAAATGAATCGAATAGATGTAAGGATCGCTTAGGAAAAAAGTAAACACACGATGCAGCCAAAGTAGAAAGAGGCTTTTTAGGTTTTTCTTGGAATTTAGATATCCTCCCTTTTTCTTTAAGCATTACCACACCAAAACGTGTAGCCATTTTTTTGCATTTAACATCATAAAGTCCTATAGAAGGATAGGGTTTCTTTTCCTTTGCGAATTTAATGAATCCTAATAAATCATCCTGGAATAAATTATCCCCTCCTAAAACTAACCAGTCTGCTTTTGTCTTGCCAATAGCAAACTTCATGTCCTTTATGGCCCCTAATTTATCCTTAGGACTATTTGAGCCATCATTAAGGATCTTTGCTCCTACCCTGTACTTCTTCTTCCAAGCTAAGAAACTCTTATAAAACTTATTATTAACAACGATTCTTACCTCATCCACAGGAAAACTATCGGCCAGACCCCTTATCTTGTCGACCAAATAATTAATCATTGGTTTATTGTTTACCGTAACCAGCGGTTTGGCTATTCTTTTGGTTAAAGGGTAGAGTCTTGTTCCGTAACCAGCGGCAAGGATTGCTATATGCATATTAAATCATCAAAATACGGTAAAAATCATCCCCTAAGATCTTTTTCAGCTCGCCTTGAAGGTATTTCTCTACTTCTTTCGATGTAGGAAGCTTTAAGGCCTCTTGAAGAGCGGCTTTAGCATCTTTGAGGTTAATATTACTTATTAACTCTTTTACCTTGGGAACCTGGGGAATAGACATGCTAAACCTATCTAACCCCATTCCTAAAAGCAAGAATGAAAAGATAGGTTCTCCGGACATCTCTCCGCACATTCCGACCCAGATATCATTCTGATGAGCAGCCTCGATAATCTTCTTTATCAATCTTAATACTGCTGGATGGCCAGGTTCATAAAGATAAGCAACTTTCTCATTAGTCCTATCTACGGCTAAAGAGTATTGAATCAAATCATTTGTTCCAATGCTGAAGAAATCACATTCTTTTGCTAAAACATCAGCAGTCAAAGCCGCTGAAGGGACTTCAATCATCGCTCCCACCGAGATATTATTATCAAACTTCTTACCGTCTTTTTTTAGCTCTTTTTTACATTTATCTAAGAGCCCCTTTGCCTGCTTCAGCTCCCCTATACCTGAAATCATCGGAAACATCAACTTTACATTATTACCTATTGAAGCCCTTAAAATTGCTTTCAACTGAACTTTAAATACTTCCGGACGAGCTAGACAGAATCTAATTGCCCGCCAGCCTAAAAAGCGACTCATCTCATGGGGAACTTCTGGCTGTGAAAGAAACTTATCACCACCAATGTCAATTGTTCTAAAGATAACCGAATGTGGTAATACGTCTTTTGCCACCTTGCTATATGCTTTATACTGCTCTTCCTCAGAAGGTAAATCTCTTCGGCCTAAGAAAATATACTCGGTCCGATAAAGACCAATACCCTC
>CAZPYY010000026.1:10434-14286 GCA_964590995.1 uncultured Planctomycetia bacterium
TTAGCGATAATTGCCGTATGCGAGGTTCTACCACCAACATCAGTAACAAATCCCAAGACATTTTCCTTAGGCAAAGAAGCAGTCTGGGAAGGCCCAAGATCATGAGCAACAATAACTACTCTTTCCTTTAAATCACTTAAAGACAGGGTCTTCTCTTTAAGCATTGTCCGCAAAACTCTTCGGGAGATATCTTCAATATCTATTACTCTCTCACGTAAATACTCATCATTTAGTTTAAGCAGGGTGTCAACATATTTCTTTATGCTTTCGGAGAAAGCATATTCAACATTTACCTTCTTTATCTTAATCTGCTTAATAACGTCTTCGATTAAGACCCTGTCCTCTAAGACCAGGTAGTGGGCTTCAAATATCCGGCCATGGTCAAAACCAATCTCTTTGGATATCTTCTTCTGTAAATCAGATATCTCTTTGCGTATCTCCATCAACGCTTTTTCAAGGCGATAGATTTCCCGAGGAATCTCATCGTGAGAGATCTTCTTCTTGGGGACAGAAAATTCGTCTTTCCTTAATATTAAGACTTTACCTATCCCTACCCCCCCAGAAACACCAATACCTTTTATCTTAATCATCTTTATCCTCGTCTTCTAAAAACCTCTTTAAATCATCTATCGCTTCTTTTGCGTCATCCCCTTCGGTAATCAATTTCACCTCTGTGCCAGTATTTACCCCTAAACTCAATATGGCCATTATCGACTTACCGTCAACAATCTCATCGTCTCTTTCTACCTTTACTGATGAATTAAATTTATTGGCTAACTGTACAAAGATAGTAGCTGGCCTAGCATGTAAACCGTGAGCTTTCTTTACGACTACCTGTTCTTCAATCCTCTCCATTTTTTCTTCATATAGTTATAAATAGCCGTGACCTCTTTTGCTGTATTTTGCGAATCATGGCGTAAGTGATTACTCTTACTGACAACATCCCCTTCAAATATTGATACCCCTAATTTCTTGAATCTCTCCCGGTCAAAAATTACTGGAAAAGATTTCTCCTGGGCATATTTAACAAGAAGATTATGTTTAAGCCGACCGGAATTAACCAAACAGCAGTTAACAATATTTCTCTTGGTATGAAAAACTATCTTCTCAAGATGATCGAATGCTGTAAGGCCATCAGTCTCGCCATGCTGGGTCATAACATTACAAAGGTATAACTTCATAACATCCCGTTTAACAATCTCTTCTCTAACCTGTTCTATTAAAAGATTAGGTATAATACTAGTAAATAAGCTTCCTGGCCCAAAGATTATTATCTCAGCCTCTCTTATAGCCTCAATAGCTTCAGGGTTAGATTTGACATCTTGAGGAACTAAATATATTTTTCTTATCGACTTCTCCTCGTGAGGAATCTTATCCTCACCTTCTTTCATTGTTCCATCACTATATTCAGCCTTAAGGCGTATCTTATCCAAACTTGAAGGCAATACTCTTCCGCGAATAGCCAAAACTATACTTGATTCCTTTACGGCATCTTTAAAACTTCCGGTTACTTGGGTCATGGCAGTAATAAAAATATTCCCAAAGCTATGGCCTTTAATCCCATTACCCTCTTTAAAACGGTATTGGAATAAATCACGCATCAGCTGTGGCGCTTCAGCTAAAGAGACTAAACAGTTTCTAATATCTCCCGGGGGTAAAATGCCGAATTCCTCTCTCAAGCGTCCTGAAGAACCACCTTCGTCAGCAACAGCTACTATAGCGGTTATATTTGCAGTATATTCCTTTAATCCCTCTAGGATTGTAGAAAGTCCAGTTCCGCCCCCAATAGCAACAATTTTAGGCCCCTTAGATAAGAACCTTTTTTCGTAAATTATGTCAATGATTTCTTTATTTTTCCCAGGATAAATAGCCTCAAAAAAACTTTTAATAAGTAAGCGCATCCCAGCCACAAATCCAATAAAAGAAAAAACAAATAAGAGAGAATCAAATATCTTTAAAATTAAATGGGTATCATGAGCAAGTCTTGCCGACGAAAAGATTAAAAAGAAAAGGCTCAAGAACAATAAAACGACCCATCTCTTTATCCTTAAACCAGGATAAAACCATTTTATGATTTTTATAAACTTCTTCATCTTATTACCTGTTGCTGCTTATCCAACAAACCAATAACTTCTTCTTCGGTTTTAGCGCTTTTCAGTCTTTGGACCAGATATTTATCGCGCAACATCCTCGCCAGAAAGGCCAGCATCTTAAGATGCAATCCTGCTTCCTTCTGGTTGGAAAGAAGAAGCGCTACAATATTTACTGGCTCTTGGTCCAATGAATCGAAATCAATCCCTTCTTTAGATATGCCAACACAAATTATGATATCTTTAACAGAGTTGGTTCGGGCATGAGGAAAAGCTATGTGGTTTCCAATTGCGGTAGAGCCCATTTCTTCTCTTTGAAAGATAGCTTTCAAAATCTCCTTTTTATCCTCTTTGGCTATCTTCTTTTTTGCTGCAAGGTGATCGATAATGCTTAAGATAGTATTCTTCTTATTCTTCTGCTTTAATCCTAAAATAATACATTCTTTGTTTAAATAATCTAGAATGTTCATGTAGATTTTACTCCGTAAACTTTATTGGAGCGGAGGAAGGGAATCGAACCCTCAACCTTCACGTTGGCAACGTGACGCTCTAGCCGATTGAGCTACCCCCGCTAAAAATAGTTTATTTAGTTTATATTGTTTATTTTTGTTCGTATTGTTATATTTTTTAAAAAATTAAACAACCTACTAAACTAAACAAACTAAATAATCTAATCAAGCCGAAACAACCAAATAAACTAATTTATGCGGATGGAGGGACTTGAACCCCCATGAGTTTCCTCACTAGCTCCTAAGGCTAGCGCGTCTGCCGATTTCGCCACATCCGCGAATGGTGAGCCGCCCGAGGGTCGAACTCGGAACACCCGCCTTAAAAGGGCGGTGCTCTACCAACTGAGCTAGCGGCCCGACGAAAAAGAACATATTTAGGGTTATTCATCAGAACTCTTTGAGTTCCTTTTCTTTTTCTTCTAAAATATTATCTATCTCTTTAATGTACTTATCAGTAATCTTTTGCAGCTGATCTTCTGATTTAAAACGGTCATCTTCGGAAATCTTCTTATCTTTCTCTAAACCCTTTATCTTTTCCTTGCCATCTCTTCTTACAGTTCTAATTGACACTTTTCCTTCTTCAACTGTCTTCTTAACTATTTTTATCAACTCCTCTCTTCTCTCTTCAGATAAGGGCGGAACTATTAACCTTATAATCTTATTATCACTAACAGGAGTAATACCCAACTCCGACTGCAGAATAGCTTTTTCAATCTCTTTTACTGACGAAGGATCATAAGGACTGATAACAATCATCCTAGCTTCAGGAATACCAATAGTGGCAATCTCTTTAAGTAAAGTTGGTGTTCCATAATAGTTCACCCTTATGCCCTCGACCATTTTAGGGTTAGCTCTACCGGAACGAAGCTCAGCCAGTTCCCGCTTCGTTGCCTCTATGGCTCTTTTCATATTATCTTCTATTTCTTTTAAGAGTTCTTTTACCATCATATACCTCTTTCATTTAATAAGGGTCCCAATATTCTGTCCACAAACTACTTTTTTCAAATTACCCTGTTTCATAAAATTAAAGACGGTTATCGGTAGCTTATTCTCCATACACAGGGTAATTGCTGTTGTATCCATTATCCTTAACTTTTTATTAATTACCTTCATGTAGTCCAATTTTTTAAACATTTTAGCATTTTTGTCTTTAAAGGGGTCGGCTGAGTAAACTCCCTCCACTTTTGTTCCCTTAAGCAAGGCATCAACGCCAATTTCTACACTACGCAAAGCCGAAGCAGTGTCAGTAGTAA
>CAZPYY010000027.1:0-2686 GCA_964590995.1 uncultured Planctomycetia bacterium
TAAAAACCCCCGGAGTGGAAGATGTCTCTAAGAGGCCTTTTAGGAACATGGAGCCGGCCCTTTTTATCAAGCCAATACTTAACATTTTTAGAATCACTCTCCAGTTTCGGAGCCTCATCGGAAAAACCAGCAGCTATTAAAGAATCTATCTCATATTTGGAAGGTATCTTTAATATTTTAGCTATAGCTTTTCTTTCTATAGAAGCAATCCAGCAACTCCCTATATTTTCAGCCAGGAGTGATAAAATTATATTTTCAGCAGATGCTCCAATATCTCTTAAGTCGAAATTCTTAGCTTTCTTCTTATTCATAAGGATAACTATGTAAAGAGTTGGCCGCTTGCCAGACGGAGGTATTCTTTTGGGATATAAATAGCCGGCCCAACGGGTATGCGGGAAAATCTTCTCGCACACCGGCTTCTTTCTTACTATTAAATACTCTAAGAATTGTAAATTTGCTGCTGAAGGAGCAAGACGAGCAGCATTTATTGCCCGCTTAACTATAGCCAGAGGAATTTCTCTTTGTTTAAAAAGACGTATTGTACGGCGTTTAGTAATCAGCTCATAATAACAATTGCTTTTTTTCATAATTAAACCTCAAATTTTTTATTCTACTTTAATATCTTGGATATCCCCAAGCAAGAATATCATTACCTATCGGCTTTATCTTAAAATTCTCTAGGCTAGGAGCAGCTTTAAGGGTAGGAAACCCTTCTGAGCCTATGGAACTGGGAGCGGCTCTACCGCCTATAACCTTAGGGGCAATAAAGAAAAAAACTTTATCTACCTCTCTTTTGATAAAAAACTGACCCAAAGTTTGAGAACCACCCTCGATAAAAACAGACATTATGCCCAGAGAGTAAAGAATTTTTAAAATTTTCTCTATTGGCAACCAGCCTTTTTCTTCTTTTAAAAAGAAGACTTTAGCCTCAAGAGGAATCTTTTTTCTCTTAAATCTACTCTTATCCGAGGTAAAGATTATTAACTTATGGGGGTTCTTCTTTAGAAGATAAGAATCTAAAGGTATGCTTAGCCGAGGAGAAATTACTGCTTTAAAAGGAGATTTCTTTAAGCCATCAAGGCCAGGATTATCTTTTGTAAGAGTATTGGCACCTATTAAGACGCAATCATACTTATCTCTTAGTTTTTTAGAGAATCTTCGGCTTGAGCTTGAGGTAATCCATTGAGATATACCTTTTTGGGTAGCGATCTTTCCGTCTAAACTCTGAGCTACCTTGGCTACTACAAAAGGCTTTTTCTCCCTTATGTTTTTAAAGAATACTTCGTTAAGCTCCTGCGCCTCTTTCTTGCATAAACCTATCTCTACTTTAATTCCGGATCTTCTTAATTTTCTTATTGATTTAGCGTTAACCCTAGGGTTAGGATCAGCTGTAGCAATAACTACCCTTTTTATGCTTTTTTTAATAATCTCATCGACACAGGGCCCGGTTCGGCCAAGGTGACAACAAGGCTCTAGGTTAATATAAAGAGTGCTGCCGCTTAAGTTCTTCTTAGCTGTTCTTATTGCTTCTACCTCTGCATGGGGCCCCCCGGCTTTATGGTGATAACCATAAGATAAAATCTTATTATTCTTAACAAAAAGTGCCCCTACCAAGGGATTAGGCGAAGTAAACCCTTCTCCCCTTTTCGCTAAAGAAAAGGTCTTTTTTAAAAAGTAAAGATCTTGTTTAGATTCTGCCTTTAACACCTTACTCTCCCTAAACGGCTCTTCATATCCTCTACCCAAGCATAAGGTATGCTTATCCCTCCAACTTCTACAAACTCCTTATAGCTTCCATGAGCATCAGAACCGCCGCTTTGCAGCCGTTGGTATTTAATTGCCATATTTTTATAGAGCGATCTCTTGGCAAAAGACATCGTAGGATAAACTGTTTCCAATCCGTCAACGCCTAAAGAAATAAACTCTTCTACCCAAGACGCCTCAGGAACCATATGGGGGTGGGCAATAAAACTTAAACCTCCGAATTTCCTAATAAGCTGAATTGCTTCTCCTACTGAATATTTAAAACGGGCTCTATAAGCAGGTCGGCCTGGAGAAAGGTACTTTCCAAAAGCCTGACGCAGAGTCTTAACCTTACCTTTTTCTAAAAGGTATAAAGCCAGATGCAGCCTTGTAGGGATTGCTCCTTTTATTTTCAAAAACAACTCTTCAATATCAACCTTTACACCTAAAGAGTTTAGCTTCTCCCCCATCCACAAGAGCCTTTCTCTTCTCAATTCCTTTATCTGGGCCAACTCTGATTTTAATTTCCCATTATCAGAATCAATAAAATAAGCTAGGATGTGAACCTCTACTCCTTTATGTTCAGCGCTCAACTCAAGGCCTTCAATCAACTCGATATCATAACTCTTGCTGTAGGCACGAGCAAAACTCATGCCATCAAGGGTATCATGGTCAGTAATAGCAATACAAGCTAGCTCCTTTTTCTTGGCCTGTTTAAAAATAGTCTCTAAATCAGCGTCGCTATCAGAAAATTTAGAGTGAATATGTAAGTCGCACCCCTTACCCTTCATCCTTCTCCCTTTTTCCTTCTACTCTCTTTTCCATCTTATATATTGTATCTAATATCCCATTGACAAATCGAGGTGAATCAACATCACCAAAGCGTTTTGCTAATTCGATAGCTTCATTTATAGCAACTTTAGGAGGAATATCATCTGAGAAG
>CAZPYY010000027.1:2696-14022 GCA_964590995.1 uncultured Planctomycetia bacterium
CAAAGCATCCCATTCTTAAGATATTTCGGTCAATGACTGCCATCCTCTCGATTTCCCAGTTTTTTACATGTTTTTTTATCAGAGAGTCAATTGAAGAGATGTTAGTTATCACTCCTTCTACCAGAAGTGAGAAGAAGTCAATAACTTCTTGTTTTTGAGGGTAATTTTCGAAATAACTATTGAGGGCTTGATGAAAATCAACTTTTGATATCTCTATTTGATAAAGAAGAGATAAAGCTACTGCTCTTGCTTTTGATCTTAGCCGCATAATACCGCAAATTGTCAAAATGAATATCTATTCACAATTATATTTGCGAATAAATATCTGCCATCTCTAGAGCTGCTAAGGCAGCGTCTCTGCCTTTATTACCTTGCTTTGCTCCCGCTCTCTCTACTGCTTGCTCTACAGTATCAGCAGTGATTATTCCAAAGGTAGCCGGAATTTTCTTATCACGTGAAATCCGGGCTACCCCTTTGGCAACTTCAGAGGCAATATAATCAAAATGAGGGGTCTCTCCTCTTATCACTGCACCCAAGGCGATAACAGCATTAAATTTCTTGGTATCTAACTTGCTTAATACTTGAGGTATCTCAAAAGAACCCGGTGTCCAAATAACAGAGATATTCTCCTTTGTTACCCCTGATTTCTTTAGGGTATCCACACAACCTTGAAGTAGTTGATTACTAATGAATTCATTGAACCGTGAAATAACAACTGCGATTTTCTTACCTTTACCTAAAAAACTTCCTCTTATCTCCTTCATCGTTCGCACCTCCTTTATCCCCTATATCATATGGTCCATTTTTTTCTTCTTTGTCTCTAAATAATGTCTGCTATACTCTGCCTCCTCTATTTTTATTGGTACTCGTTCAATAATTTCTAGACCGTAACCCTCAAGGCCAATAATTTTCTTAGGATTATTTGTAAGAAGCCTAATCCTTTTTACCCCTAAATCTGCTAAAATCTGTGCCCCGATTCCATAATCTCTCAAATCAGAGGGAAAACCCAACAGACGGTTTGCCTCTACGGTATCGACTCCCTTCTCCTGCAAACTATAGGCTTTTATCTTATTCTTTAAACCAATACCCCTTCCTTCTTGGCGCAGATAAAGAAGGACTCCCCCTTCTCTGCCTATTATCTCTAGGGACCTTTGAAGTTGATTGCCGCAGTCGCAGCGTCGTGAAAGGAATATATCGCCAGTAAGACACTCTGAGTGTGCACGAACAAGAATCGGTTTGTCAGTAATATCTCCTTTAATCAAAGCAATATGCTCACTCCGATCAATTAAAGACTCATAAAGGAACAAACTAAACTGCCCATATTCAGTAGGCAAATTTACTTTTTCCACTAACTTTATTAACTTCTCTTTCCTCCGACGATACTCAATCAGCGAAGCGATAGTGCATATTTTTAAATTATGTTTCTTAGCGAATTTAATTAAATCCGGGAGCCTGGCCATAGAGCCATCTTGGTTTATAATTTCACAAATCACTCCGGCAGGATAAAGACCAGCTAATCTTGTAAAATCAACAGCTGCTTCAGTATGTCCAGCCCTTACTAAAACTCCGCCCTCTTTTGCCTCTAAGGGAAAGATATGGCCGGGCTTTATTAGATCTTGCGAGATGCTTTTTGGTGAAATTAAAACCTTTATTGTTCTGGCTCGATCAAAAGCTGAAATCCCAGTAGTCGTACCCATAGCCGCATCTACTGAAACTCTCCAGGCTGTCTTAAAAGGATCTACTCCAGCCTGGTGGTGCATGGGGCCTAAACCTAATTCATCAATCCTTCTCTTTGTAAGAGGGACGCAGACTAAACCCTTAGCCTCAGTGATCATAAAATTGATGACTTCAGGCGTAGCAAATTCAGCAGCGATAACTAAATCTCCCTCATTCTCCCTGGCCTCATCATCAACCACAATAACCGGCCGACCAGCTTTGATTTCTGCAAGAATATCTTCAATATGGGCAAACATAATCTTCTCCCGGAAAGATGAATACGAAGAATAAATTATCGCTTGGTCCACTGGAAGCGACGACGAGCGCCTTTGCGCCCATATTTCTTTCTTTCTTTGGCCCGAGGATCACGGGTAAGTAAATCTTCTCTTCGTAATAAAGTTCGCAGTTGAGGGTTCCATTCTACTAGGCACCGAGAGATACCTAAGCTTACTGCTCCAGCCTGACCGCTTACTCCGCCGCCATCTACGTTAGCAGAGATATCTATCTTGCTTTGGAGCTCGGTAACTGCCAGAGGCTTTTTAACTTGCATTATATTATCAATAGTAGAAAAATATTTTTCAATGTCTCTACCATTAATAAAGATTTTACCTTTTCCTTTGGGAATAAATCTTACGCGGGCAACCGCTTCTTTTCTTCGGCCGGTAGCCATAAATATTTCTTTATCTTTATTTGTTTTCGCCATGGTTAAATACCTATTGTTTGCGGTTGTTGGGCCCTCTGTTTATGCGTACTTTCAGGATAAATCTTTAAAGATTTAAGCATCCGAGCACCTAAATTATTCTTGGGAAGCATTCCTCTTACAGCCAGGTGAAGTGCACGAGAAGGGTTCTTATCCATCAATAATTTAAGGCTCAACTCTTTACGGCCACTGTGAAAACCAGTAAATTTATCATAAATTTTGCTTTCCCGCTTATTTGCGCTAAATTTTATAAACTTAGCATTTATTACAATAACTCTATCCCCGCAAAGAAAATTAGGACTATAAGTAGGTTTGGTCTTGCCTTGCAGTATCCTGGCTATACGGGTAGATAACCTACCCAAAACCTTATCCTTGGCATCGATAAGCATCCATTTTCGCTTTTCTTTATTGAAAAATTTGGTCTTCCGCATAGAGAGCTTTTATATCATGTTTCACAATAATGTCAATATTTATTTATATTTTTCAAATCTATTCTTCCTTCATAGAGAGCCTTACCGACAATTACCCCCCAGATAAAGGGAGTTTCTTCCTTTATTTTTTTGATATCTTGGGGAGAAGATACCCCTCCGGAAATAATGATATTGGTTTCTCTGGCTGGGGCGGAAAATGAGGAAAATTCCTTTACTGGTTCTAAATTTAACCCCTCTAGGGTCCCGTCCCGGGAAATATCAGTATATATTATCCACTTTACCCCCTTCTCGGTTAGACTTTTGATAAAATCTATGGCTTCAAGCGAAGTCTTCTCCTGCCAGCCCTTTACAGCGACTTTGGAACCAATGGTATCTACGCTTACCGCAACCCTCTCAAGGCCTACTGTTCTTATTAAATCCTTGAGGAACTTATCCTCCAAACTCTTGGTGCCTACTATTATTCTCTGAGCTCCTAAAGATATTAGCTCCTTTGCTTTCTCCGTGTCGCGAATTCCTCCGCCTACCTCTACCTTAATATCGACTTCCTCTAGGATCTTAGCAATGATTCTTGAGTTATCTTCCTGGCCTAAGGCAGCTGATAAATCAACCAAGTGAAGAAGCTCTGCACCTTTCCTCTTCCATTCTCCAGCTACCTGGAGAGGGTTGTCGCTATATACAGTGGAATCAGCAGGGTTGCCTTTTAAAAGACGAACTACCTTTCCTTCCCATAGATCAATTGCTGGTATTACTAACATATCTTTAAAAAATTGTTAAAAACCTTTAAACCTAATTTTTGGCTCTTCTCAGGGTGGAATTGTACTGCCCATACATTATCTTTATGCAGAGCGGAAGCAAATTTACCTCCATAGGAAGTAGCCGCTAATATAACTTTGCTCTTTCTTGGCTTACAGTAGTAAGAGTGAGCAAAATAAAAATAACTACCATCCTTAATGCCCTTAAATAATGTCCTATCTTTAGATTGTTTACTCTTCTTATTGAGAATAATCTGATTCCAGCCCATATGAGGAACAATTAACTTCTTGCCAGTAAACTTTTTTACCTCCCCCTTAATAATTCCCAGCCCTTTTATGCTTGGAGCTTCTTGGCTCTTCTCCAGCAACAGTTGCATTCCGAGGCAAATCCCTAAGAAAGGCACGCCTTCTGCGATTCTTCTCTTCAGAAGACAAAAAAGCTTCCTCTTTTTTAACTCTTTGACTGCCCGACCAAAGTGCCCTACCCCAGGAAAAATTATTCTCTCAGCCTTCTTTATAATAACCGGGGAACTGCTGACCTTCACCTTCTTGCCTAAGAATAGAGCGCTATTCTCTACACTCTTTAAGTTTCCCATTCCATAATCAACAATTGCTATCATCTTTTAATTATTTGGTTAGTCTATTATTCCTTTTGTCGAAGGAACACCTTTGCGGCGGGGATCGGTTTGCGTGGCTTGATCCAAGGCCTTACCCATAGCTTTAAAAAGAGCCTCCAGCAAATGGTGTAAGTCGCCTTTTCCTGACTTAACTATATAAACCAGGCTTAATCCGGAATGTTGGGCAAATGATTTCAGAAACTCTTCAGCATGCTTAAAAGTAAAATCAGTATCATCAAATCTCTGCTCTGCTAATATTTGTCCTACGCTTCCTACTTGGGCTTTTGGCATATCCCCGTGTACAGACGGCCTTCCGCTTATATCAATATTAGCCTCAACAACTACCTTATCCATAGTTGCTGAGAACGAACCATACCTATTAATACCAACCTTATCCCCTAAAGCTTCTTTAAAAGCTCTACCGAGTGCAATACCGACATCTTCAATTATGTGGTGTGCAAGATCTCCTCCAGCTTCTAAATTTAAATCAAATAGACCATGAAAAGCAAATAAAGTAAGTAAGTGGTTAAGAGGTTCGAAACCGGTGGATACCTTGGCCTTACCTCTTCCATCGATAACAAACTCACCTTTGATATCCACTTCATTTGTCTTTCTATTTATTGCTGCTTTTCTTACTTCTTTTTTCTTCTTAAACCACATACTTCCTCCATAAATTAAGCCAGTCGCTTCTTAACGCTCTCTATGTGTTTGGCCATCCCTTCAAGGTTAGCTATTTTTTCTAACACCTGTTCTTCTTCCTGCAGGGCCTTCTTAGTATAATTTATAATGTGAGACTCTTTAAGAAAAGACCTAACCGAAAGACAAGAGAAAAATCGGCTGCTTCCTCCGGTGGGAAGAACATGGCTAGGTCCGGCAGTATAATCCCCTAAAGCAACCGGAGTATAATCTCCTAAGAATATTGCCCCGACATTTCTGATCTTCTTCAGGAGAGAAGATGGCTTCTTAGTTAAAATCTCTAAATGTTCAGGCGAAATGCAATTTACTACCCGACAGCCTTCGTCTAGATTTCTGACTCGCAGAGCTAAACCAGGAATCTTTTTCTTCCTTACCTCCCTTATAATCTTTCGGGAATTAGTAAGTAAAATTCCTAAACCATTATAGTGCTCTATCTGAGCTTCTAAATCAGACATAATGTGTTCTAGATTAGCATCTTTAGAAGCTAGAATAACTACCTCTGAAGGGCCAGCAAGCATATCAATACCTACCTCTCCAAAGAGCTGACGCTTAGCGTCGGTTACAAATTCGTTTCCCGGCCCAACAATCTTATCGACCTTTCTGATTGTTTTAGTCCCGTAGGCTAAAGCAGCAATAGCTTGAGCGCCCCCAAGACGATATATCTCCTTTATCTTCAATAAAGAAGCTAAGGCCAAGATAAAGGGATTTATATTTCTGTCTTTACCTGGCGGAGAGACCAAAACCACTTCTTTTACCCCAGCAACTAGAGCTGGGATGACAGCCATATATACTGATGAAACTAAAGGAGCAGTTCCGGCTGGAACATAGACTCCCACCCTTTCCAAAGGTACATAACGGCTAATTAGAGTTTTGCCGCTATCTTCTTTTAATCTAATAGTTTTAGGAACTTGGCTCCTATAAAATTTAGTTACATTATCTATAGCCAACTTAAATGCTGAAATAAGGGATGAGTCTAGCTCATTAAAAGCCGCACTTATTTCCGACTCAGAAATCTTTAACTCCCGAGCCGATATTTTAACCTTATCGAATTTCTTGGTGTATTCGACTAGAGCACTATCGCCGTTATCATGAACACCTTTGATGATTTTAGAAACCTTCTCGTGAATTTTGTTTTTGCGTACTCTCTTCTTAAGGAGTAACTTCTCTAAACTTTCTAGATTTCTTACTACTCTCATCTTTTAATAAATTTGCTAATGGCTTCTTTGACTTTATCTATGAAATCATCCCTTTTTCTTTGTACAAGGCCTTGGACTGTTCTATCATTACCTCCGCCAGCTAAAGATAATTCTTTTCCGAATTCGGAAATGAACTTTCTGCAGTTAAAACCTTTTCTAATTATATCATCAGTAGCCGAACAAATAAAAATATCTTTTTTCTCGACTCGGGTTGTTATAAAAATCAATGCTGACCCTAATTTTTTCTTTATTCTATCTGATAATATAAGTGTGACTCGGGATTGTTCAGCTCTTGAGGATAAATGTGACTCATAACCACGAATTAGTAAATTTACTCCCTCTATACTCTCTAAGCCTATCACATTTCCGGTTTCTGGAGATATAAATTCTTTTTCTTGATTAGCAATCGCTTTTGCTATTCTTTCCTGGTTAGCCTTCTTCTGCTCCTCTAAGACTTTTTTCGCCTGCTCCTTAATTTTCCGCCGGCTTAATATTGAGGTACCGCTTTCCTTACCTACTGAAGCCTCAATCCTTCTAATCCCACTACTTATCGAAGACTCTGAGGTAATAGCAAAATTCTCTATTTGAGAAGTATTATTAACGTGAGTGCCACCGCATAATTCCTTACTATAATCAGAAATCGAAACCATTCTTACATTATTATGATATTTCTCCTTAAAAAAAGCAAGGGCCCCTTCTTTCTTGGCATCGTCTAGACTAAGTTCTTTTTTCTCAACCTTATCGGCATTGGCAATAAATTTTGCGACTAAACTCTCTACCGCCTCTATCTGTTGATCAGCCAATCTATTAAAATGGGTAAAGTCAAAACGGAATTTATCCTCATCGACTAAAGAACCTTGCTGCATGATATGCTCACCTAAGACTTGGCGTAAAGCTGCTTGAAGAAGGTGGGTCGCTGTATGAGCCCGGGCTAAAGCTTCTCTTCTCCCCTGATCAACAGAAGCAATAGTCTCACCCTTTTTAACCTCACCGCTTATAACAGAACCTTGATGAATAATAGCATCAGCAACTTTAAATACTTTATCTACCCTAAACTCTCCACTTTTAGTCGATATCTTACCCTTATCGTTAAGCTGACCGCCACTTTCAGCGTAAAAGGGAGTCTTATCTAAAATTACTAAGCCCTGCTGGTCCTTGTTTATAAGTTCTTTCTCGGCATTATCGACAAACAGCTTCAAAATTTTACACTTTTCCTCTAAAGTATCATACCCAATGAATTCGCTTTTTTCCTTTAAATCAAATTTGCCCTCTTTAAATATGTTCGCATCAAACATACTTTTCTTTCGCGAACGTTCTTGCTGCTCTTTAAGTAAGGCCTCGAATTCTTTCTCGTCAACACTAAATCCTTTTTCGGCAGCAAATTCCTTAATTATCTCTAATTGCACTCCATGAGTATCATATAGACGAAATACATCCTCAGGAGGAAACTCTCTCTTAGCCGCTTTACTAAGCTCATCCATGATGAGATTAGCCTGGACTTCCCCCTCTTTAATCATTGAGAAATATTTCTTCTCCTCAGATAGTAGAATTTTCGAAATATCATCTTTCTTCTGCTTAATCTCTGGGTATGCATCACCCATGAGTTCTGCAAAACGTTTAGGTAACTCAAAAAGAAACGGCTGTTTATTACCTAAACCTCTTGCTTTAAGCAAGGCTCTTCTTATAATTTTTCTTATTACATATCCTCCTCCTTCATTAGAAGGGTAAACTCCGTCAGCAATTGCAAAAGTAGCAGCTCGGGCATGGTCAACAATAGCATTTACAGACTCTTTAGTCTTGGGACGAGAACTTCTTACAACCATTTTGTCAACTTCTTTAACAACCGGAGCTAAAATATCTATTTCAAAATTTGACTCTTTACTTTGTAAGACAGCAGCCATTCTCTCTAAGCCCATACCAGTATCAATATTCTTCTGAGGCAAGGGCTCTAATTTATTCACCCCTACCCTATTAAATTGGGTAAAGACCAAGTTCCAAACTTCAACAAATCGGCCGCAGCTACAATCAGGATTACACTCCTTCTTCGCGCAACCAACACCTGCGCCTTTATCAAAGAAAATCTCTGAACAAGGGCCACAAGGACCATTGGGTCCGTCACTAGGAGCATTAGCCGGCCAAAAATTACTATCTTCGCCTATCTTAATTATTTTTCCCTCACGCACACCGTTTTTATCCTTCCAAATACTATAAGCCTCATCATCATCCTTATATACAGAAACCCACAATTCCTTCTCATCCATATTCAACTCTTTGGTGATAAATTCCCAAGCAAATTCAATTGCCTCTTTCTTGAAATAATCGCCAAACGAGAAATTTCCCAACATTTCGAAGAAGGTATGATGATAGGCAGTCTCACCAACTTTCTCTAAGTCCCCGGTACGCAAGCACTTCTGACAAGAAGTAGCCCTAGCTATATCCTTCTTCTCGCCTAGAAAATAAGGCTTAAATTGGTTCATCCCGGCCGAGGTAAAAAGAAGAGAGGCATCATCAGGAACCAGAGTATCCGAAGCCAAAACCTTATGATTCTTCTTTTTAAAAAACTCCAAGTATTTTTTTCTTAACTCACTTGTCTTCAAATCTTTTTTTCCCTAAATTGTTCATCTCTTGATTAATAACCTTATAATCAAATCCTTTTCTTGCCAGATGCATCACTATCTTCTGCCAAATTTTTGGCGCCGGCAAAGACGGCTTTCTCCTCTTGTAATGCTCTAACTTCCTCTCGATAATTTCTCTTACCCTATCATTGTAAGCAAAATCTCCCCCCAGAATCTGCTTACGTAATGCCTCAGAAATTCCTAACCTCTTAAGGTTAAAATCGATTCTTACCGGACCCCAGCCTTTCTCTAATGAATGGCTAGCAAAAAGGCGTGCGAACTCTTCATCATTTATGTAATTATTCTCTTTTAAATAATCTACTACCTTCTCTCTTACTGCCGGAGCGTATCCTTTTTTCTTAAGGCGAGAGATTATCTCGTTCCTGCTCCTTGCCCGGTATTTTAGAAGAAGAAAAGAATAATTAAGAGCTTTATTAAAATCCTTCAACCTATATTTTTATTTCTCTTTAAGAACAGAGTATCCGCGATTTGTCTTTATAAGACAATCACCCTTTACTTTAGAAGCAATAGTTTCAAAATCCTCTTTGCTGCGCACCTTTTTCTTTTCTATCTTGGAAATAACGTCCCCGACTTGTAGTTTGCTCTTATCAGCTGCGGAATCTTCTTCAATATCAATAACTACCACCCCTTCGTCAGCCTTTATCCTAAACCGACGCTTATAAAAGGGTGTTATATCATCAACGGTTAAGCCCCTAAAGCTAGCTTTATCCGTATCCTCATCCATCTCCTCCATTTCTTCGCCTTCTTTAGGCATCTTACCTACTTTTACCTTAATAGTCATCTCCTTGCCACCACGAAGAATTTCAAGAGGGATACGTTTGTCAACATCAGAAGCTGAAACCATCCGTACCAAATCCCTTGTTGTCTTTACGGCCTCCTTATTAAAGCTTAAAATCAGATCTCCTTCCTTAAGTCCGCCCTCTTCAGCTGGAGAGTCTTTGTATACTTTTAGAATTATTACACCTACTCTCTCTTTAACACCAAAGTAATTGCGTAGATCATCATTTAAGTTATCAATAACTACGCCTAGCCATCCATAAAGAATCCTTTTGCCTGTAGATAATTTATCCAGAATCTTCTTTGCTTTATTAACCGGTATAGCAAACCCTAACCCCTGATAGCCACCGGAGGTAGTAATGATCGCTGTATTGATACCAATAACTTCACCTTTAAGATTTACTAAAGGCCCTCCGCTGTTACCAGGATTAATAGCGGCATCGGTCTGGATAAGGTCATCATAGCCTCTATCCCTTCTACCTAAAGCCGGTAAATAACGATTAAGAGCACTTATCACTCCAACGGTAACGGTGGGCTCAGGATTATCAATTGCAAAACCAAAGGGATTTCCTATTGCTACTACCCACTTGCCGATTTGAAGATCATCTGAATTCCCTAATTTTGCTGCCGGAAGTCCTTTGGCATCTATTTTTATTACTGCCAAATCACTCCTCTTGTCTGTTCCTTTAACCTCAGCATCAAACTCTCTTCCATCAGATAGCTTAACCTTTACCTCACTTGCTCCAGATACAACATGCTCGTTAGTAAGAATGTATCCGTCCTTATCAACTATAACTCCGCTACCTAACCCCTTCCTTTCATATTCATGCTCAGGAAATCCTCCGAAAAACTCTCCAAAGAATTGTTCAAAAGGGTCATCAAAATCCTCAAAAGGTGAGCCAAAGCTAAACCCGCCACCAATTTTTTCTTTAACTACACTACTTATAGAAACCACTGTCTTACCGACATCAGAGGCAACATCAATAGTTGCCTTCTCCAGATCTAATAAGCTCTGGGAGTAAGCTAACAGAGGCATCAAAGTACAAACCATTACTATAACTATACACTTCCTCATTATTCCCTCCTTATCAATTATTTTCTGCTGAGGTACCTGAACCCCTTAGCTCTTGCTCTAGTTCTTCTTTCAAGGCCTCGTTCTCCTTTAATAAGATTCTTAACTGCTCCTTACCTTGAGCTAAATTTTTATCCTTGTAGGAGAACCAACTTCCAGCTTTCTTTATTATTCCTTCATCAAGAGCAGCATCTATTATTGCTCCGGTCTTAGACACTCCCTCATTATACATTATCTCGAACATTGCCTCTTTAAAGGGAGGGGCAACTTTATTCTTTACTATCTTAGCCCGTACTCTTATTCCAGCTACACCACCCTGAGTAGTAATAGTGGCAATCTTTCTTAGATCAATTCTTATTGAGGAGTAGAACTTCAAAGCTCTTCCTCCAGGAGTAACTTCGGGAGACCCAAACATTACCCCAATCTTCATTCTTATTTGGTTGATAAACACTACACAGGTTTTAGACTTACTTATCGCAGCAGTTAGTTTTCGTAAAGCTTGGCTCATTAACCGAGCTTGCAGAGCAATCTGAGAATCGCCCATCTGCCCTTCTATCTCTGCTCTCGGTACTAGAGCGGCGACTGAGTCAATTACAACTAAATCTACGGCATTAGACCTGACTAGAGCCTCTACGATCTCTAAAGCTTGCTCTCCGGTATCAGGTTGAGAAATCAACAAATCTTCTAGTTTTATTCCAATTAACTTAGCATAAGATGGATCAAAAGCGTGTTC
>CAZPYY010000028.1:0-13374 GCA_964590995.1 uncultured Planctomycetia bacterium
AAGGAGGAGCAATGATTAAGTTTGGCACAGATGGATGGCGAGCAATTATAGCTGAAGATTTTACTTTTGAAAACATAAAGATCGTTTCTCAAGCAATCGCTGATTACCTAAAAGGGAATAAAAAGACTAAGAGCAAAAGAGTTGTTATCGGGTATGATCGCAGATTCTTATCCAAAGAATTTGCTCAAACCGTAGGTTGTGTTTTAGCAGCCAATAAAATAAAAGTTACTTTATCAGATAGAGATGTGCCTACTCCGGCTGTAAGCTTCCATTGTCGAAATAAAAAGTACGATTTAGGTGTTATGATTACAGCATCTCATAATCCGGCAAGATTTAACGGCTTAAAGATTAAAACCCCTGAAGGTGGTTCTGCGGATAAATCTCTTACCAATAAGGTAGAAAGCCTTTTAGGAAGGTGTAAACCTAAATATATTGATATAGCCTTAGCCAAGAATAAGAATCTATTAGTCTTAAAAGATTTAACTGCCGATTATATGGATTTCTTGCGAAAATTCATAAACATAAAAAGAATAAAAAAACTAAAGCTAAGAGTCTTAGTAGATGTAATGTATGGTTCCGGAGATGATTTTGTCGAAAGAGTCCTGGGCCGTAGCAAGATCAAGATAGATTACTTACATAATGAGATTAACCCTTCTTTTGGCGGGATTCGCCCTGAGCCGATAGTCAGCAGCTTAGGCGAGCTTATAGCTAAGATGAAAAAAGGAAAGTACGACCTGGGAATAGTTCTAGATGGTGATGCTGATAGAATTGCTATGGTTGACGGTAAGGGTAATTACATAAATGCCCAGGTTATTCTACCTCTTTTAGCTATCCATATGGTTAAGAATAGGAAGGTTAAGGGCGGAATTGCTAAGACAGTCGTGGGTAGTAATGCAATTGATAGGGTAGCTCTTTCATTAGGGGTGGCTTGTTATGAGACCCCGGTAGGTTTTAAATATATATCTAACCTATTTAAAGACAACCTCATTTGTATCGGCGGAGAAGAAGCCGGAGGGATTGGCTTTAAAGGTTATATTCCTGAAAGAGATGGTTCAGCAGCATTTCTCCTTCTTTTGGAGATGATTGCCGGCGAAGGCAAGAAATTCAACACCCTCTTAGCTAATTTCTATAAGAAATACGGCCGTTATTACTATAGCCGTACAGCTATTCCGGTAAAAAGCATTGGAAAGAGTTTATCAGATATGAAGTTACCGACTTCGCTTTATGGCAAAAAAATCGAAAGAATAAATACTCTTGATGGAGTAAAGTTAATAGCTAAAAATTGTTGGCTTATGTTTAGAAAGTCCGGAACAGAACCGATTGTAAGAGTTTACGCCGAAAGCAAGAGCAGAAAAGAGGCTAAAAGGCTTATTGCTCTAGGCAAGAGAAAAGTCTATGCTTTATAGATTCTCTACTACTTTAGTCTCTGGCTATTTGAAGTTATTTTACAAGCTCGATATAAGAGGGAAAGAAGCATTTCCTAAAAAAGGTTCCTTTATCTTGGCTGCAAATCACTTAAGCAACTTAGACCCACCTCTCTTGGCTATTGTTTCTCCTCGGAAGGTAGGTTTTCTTGCTAAAGAGGAGTTATTTAAAAAAAAGATAGCTGCTTTATACTTTAAGGATGTAGGCGTAATACCTTTAAGGAGAGGACAGAGTGATATTGGGGCTATGCGCTTAGCGCTTAAGGTGCTTGAGAGCAAACCTTTGATTATTTTTCCCCAAGGTACACGTGGGGATAGTTTTGAGGAAGCAAATAGCGGGGTAGGTTTTCTTTGTGAGAAGACTAAAGTTCCTATAGTTGCGGCAAGAATTTACGGGACTGACGAAGCTTCCTCTAAAAAGGTAAGTTTTTTTAATAAGATCAAAATAAGGATTATTTTTGCTAGAGTTGATAATATAGAAGAGGGTGATAGCTATGAGGATATTACCCGAAAAGTCATGGATAAGATAAAAAGCCTTTAAAAAGGTTTACCATTGACAAATATAGTGATTTAGGAGATAATTGTAAAAATTTTTTTAAGGAGGATCAGAGAAAAATGGAAAATGTATCTACAGAACTGGCTGATGCTTATTATAATTCGATCAAGGAATTAAACGAGGGAGAGATCATAACCGGCAAGGTTATTGTTGTAAATCCTACCGAAGTTGTAGTCGATGTCGGTTACAAGTCTGAGGGGGTAATCCTTCGTGAGGAGTTTAAGGGAGTCGATATAGAAAACTTAAAGGAAATCGATGTCTATGTCGAGAATGTTGAGGATGAAGAAGGAAAAATCGTCCTTTCTTTTAAGAGGGCTAGAGAGGCAAAAGGATGGTTGACTCTGGTTGAAAGCTTCAAAGAAGGAGACCTGGTAGATGGTATGGTTTCACGCAAAGTAAAAGGCGGATATATAGTAAATGTCTTTGGAGTCGATGGATTTCTTCCCCAGAGCCTGTCCTCGTTTAGAGCCTTTGACAATGAAGATATGATCAGCAAGACATTTAAGTTCCAAATCATAAAGATGAATAAGGTTAAGGGCAGTTTCATTGTTTCTCGTAAAGATGCTGTTAGGGCAGGGAGGGAAGTTGCTCGCAAGAAGCTTTGGGAAGAGCTTAAAGAGGGTGAAATAGTAAAGGGACGCGTGAAGAGTATTACTAACTTTGGTGCCTTTATTGATCTGGGGGGAGTAGATGGGCTTCTTCATATAGCTGATATGAGCTGGAAGAAGATTACTCACCCTTCAGAGATCGTTGCTGTAGGAGATGAGATTCAGGTAATGGTTTTAAGGTTCGATAAGGAGAAGGGTAAGATTTCTCTCGGCTTAAAGCAGACTACACCTGACCCTTGGAAAGAAATAGGCGATAAGTTCCCGGTAGATTCCTTAATCAAGGGAAGAATTACTAATATTCAAAATTACGGGATATTCGTCGAGCTAGAAAAGGGAATTGAGGGCCTGGTCCATATAAGCGAAGTCTCTTGGACAAAGAGATTCATCAATTTGCAGGATGCTTTTGCTATTGGTGATACTGTAGAGGTAAAGATAATCAGCGTTGATTCTGCCGAAAGAAAAATCTCCTTAAGCATAAAGCAATTGGAGAAGGACCCTTGGGAAGATGTAGAGAAACTAATCACTATTGATAGTGTAATTGCTGGCAAAGTCAGTGGCTTTGGTGATGGTTGTACCTATGTAGAGTTAGACAATGGTCTAGAAGGCATGATCTACAACGAAGATATTTCTTGGACTAAGAGGCTCACTCGGGCCCAAGAAGTTTTAAAAAGAGGGCATGGTTACGAGTGGAAAGTTTTAGGCCTGGACCGAAGCAACAAAAAGGTTATTCTAGGTACAAAACAATTAAAAAAAGACCCTTGGCCCCGGATTCTCGAGAAGTTCTCGATAGGAAAAGTCGTGGAGGGAGAAGTAATTAAGATTACTAACTTTGGAGTGTTTGTAGGCATAGATAAAGATTTAGAAGGATTGGTTTTTTCTGGAGAGATAGAAAAGGAAGTTATGGAGAAGCTTAAACCCGGCGAGAAGATGAAGGTTAAGATAATAAAAATCGACCAGGGTTCAGCAAAAATCGGTCTTTCAGCAAAAATAGATGAACCCAGCCCTTCATAGAATCCAAAGGAAGAGCTGGAAGGAATGGCGAGGTGAAGAGCAAGATAACCCAACATCTTGAACTCATAAAAGAGGACGCAGTTGACTTAATTGCTGAGGAAGAGTTAGCTCTTAAGTTAGAGAACTCTTTTAAGAAGAATAAGCCTCTTAAGCTAAAGATTGGTTTTGACCCCACCGCAAAAGATATCCATTTAGGACATAGTGTACTTCTTAGGAAATTACGTAAACTGCAGGACCTAGGTCATCAGGTTTACCTTATTATAGGTGACTTTACTGCCAAGATAGGGGATCCTTCCCAAAGAACTGTCTTACGCCCGGTCTTAACTGATAGAGAACTCAAAGCTAATGCTGCTACTTACACCCAGCAGGTATTTAAAATTCTAGATAAAAAGAAGACCAAGATAATTAACAATAGCATTTGGTATAAAAAAATAGGACTGCCTAAGTTTTTATCTCTGCTATCTTCTTATACTATAGCCAGAATACTTGAGCGCGATGATTTCTCGCAAAGAATAAAAGATGGTAAGCCCCTTACCGTTTTAGAAATAATCTACCCCTTAATACAAGGGTATGATTCTTGCAAGATGGAGGCTGATATTGAATTTGGCGGAACTGACCAGAAGTTTAACTTAATTGTTGGCCGGCATCTTCAGCAAACCTTTGGGCAATCTCCACAGGTGGTTGTTACTATGCCTATTCTAGTAGGTTTAGATGGGAAAAATAAGATGTCAAAGTCTTTAAATAATTATATCGGCGTAACTGAAGGTTCTAAATCTATGTTTGGCAAAATAATGAGCATTTCTGATGAGGTTATGTGGGAATACATTAGGCTTCTTAGTGATTTTAACCCTGAAGAGTTAAAGAAGAATCACCCTAAAGGGGTTAAGCTAAACTTAGCTGAGAGTATTGTTTCTTTTTACCACTCTAAAGAAAGAGCCTTAAAGGAAAGAAAAGAGTTCGAAGAGGTATTTTCTAAAGGGCAATTGCCTAAAGAGATGCCGACACTTAAGACGAAAGAATCTGTAGTAGATATAATAGAGATTTTACATAATATGAAGCTAGTGGCTTCTAAAAATGAGGCTCGTAGGCTTCTATCTCAAGGAGGTATCTCCCTCTTAGATTCAGAGGCTAAAGTAATTACTGTTTTGAAAGAACAGAGCTTAAAAATTCCTCCTCAGGGGGCAATTTTTAAGGTTGGCAAGAAGAGATTTTTGAAACTAATCCTTCAATAAAATCCCTTGCATTTTGCCTTACGATTGTTATAATAATTTCCCAGAAAAAGCCAACCCTTTAGCTAATAAAAAGATGCTTAAAGATTAGCAAATTCTTAAATTAGCACTAAAAACAGGGAACAGCAAAATATGCCAGAATTAAGAAAGGACCCTATTATTGGACGTTGGGTTATTATTGCTACCGAACGGGCAAAAAGGCCCAATGATTTTAAGCCTGAGAAGAATGCTATTGTTGAAAACGGCTCTTGTCCTTTCTGCGAAGGTAATGAAAAGCTAACACCTCCCGAGGTTGATGCTGATAGGCCTTCGGCTACTGCTGGTGATGCTCCGGGATGGTTAACCAGAACAGTTCCCAATAAGTACCCGGCTTTAGAGAATGTACCTGATCTGAGAAAGAAGAATAGAGGAATCTTCGATATGATGGAGGGGGTAGGTCAGCATGAGGTCATCATAGAAAGTCCCAGCCATGATAAACAACTGGCTGACTTAAGTGTTGATGAGATTAAAAGAGTAATAGCTGTTTATAAGAGAAGAGGCCTTGCCCTTGGTAAAGATGAGCGTTTTAAATATGTATTAATATTTAAAAATTATGGTTTAGCCGCCGGTGCTTCCCTAGGGCATAGCCATACTCAGCTAATATCCTTGCCAATAGTTCCTCGGCGTGTTAGTGAAGAGCTTGAAGGTATGCAGCGGTATTTTAAAGATAAAAAGAGCTGTGTGTTTTGTGATATGATAAATCAGGAGAAGAAAGAACAAAAACGCCAGATTTGCGAGAATGACGACTTTTATGCTTTTTGTCCTTTTGCTTCACGCTCACCATTTGAAATGTGTATAGTCCCCAAGAAGCATCAGCACTCCTTTACCGATATCAGCGAAGGCCAAATCGATAGTTTTGCAAGAATATTAAAAGATATTCTTCTGCGGATGAAAGTATTATTAGATAATCCGCCTTACAATTTTATTATCCACACTAATCCGCTTAACAGCAAGGCCAATGAACTTTATCATTGGCATGTTGAACTTATGCCCAAATTAACCAAAATTGCTGGGTTTGAGTGGGGAACCGGTTTTTACATAAATTCTATACCACCGGAATTAGCAAGTGAGTATTTAAGAGAAGCAAAAATTTAGCGGTTGTTTTTTGAGAAAAGCCTGCCTGCCGGCAGGCAGGGAGGAAAAAATGGGAATAAAAGTAGGCATTAACGGGTTTGGTAGAATTGGAAGATTAGTATTAAGATCAGCGCTAGAAAGAGGTGAGAGTGATATTGATTTTGTAGCTGTAAATGATCTTACTGACGCAGCTACCCTAGCTTATCTTCTCAAATATGATTCAAATTTTGGTATTCTTCCTAATGAAGTAAAAGCCGAAGGAGACTCTCTTGTGATCGATGGCAAGAAGGTTAAAGTCTTGTCAGAGAGAGATCCTTCCAAGCTTCCTTGGGCTGATTTAGGGGTAGAGGTGGTAGTTGAATCAACCGGGTTTTTCCGTGATGCTGAGAAGGCCGGATTACACCTTAGGGCCGGAGCAAAGAAAGTTATAATATCAGCCCCAGCTAAAGGAAGCATTGCTACCTTTGTTTTAGGCGTAAATGAAGAGAAGTACGATGCTGGCAAAGATAACGTAGTATCTAATGCTTCATGTACTACTAATTGTATTGCCCCAGTTGTAAAGGTTATCAAAGATGCCTTTGGTGTTAAGAAAGGGCTTATGACTACAATCCACTCTTATACTAATGACCAGAGGATATTAGATTATCCACATTCAGATTTACGCCGAGCCCGTGCAGCTGCGCTTTCTATGATACCAACTACTACTGGAGCAGCTAAGGCGGTAGGTTTGGTTATTCCGGAGTTAAAAGGAAAGCTGGATGGTTTGGCAATACGCGTTCCCACACCTACGGTTTCAATTGTCGATGTAGTACTGCAGGTTGAAAAAGAAACTACCGTCCAAGAAGTTAATAAAGCTTTAGATGAAGCTGCCAATGGTAAGCTAAAAGGAATCCTCGGCCTAAGCAAAGAACCATTGGTATCGATAGACTTTAAGAAGAGTTCACTCTCTTCAATAGTAGATGCTGAGCAAACATTCTGCTTTGGCGACATGGTTAAGGTTCTGTCTTGGTATGACAATGAATGGGGTTATTCTTGCCGAGTTGTAGATTTAATTAAATACATGGTTAAATAACCAAATATGTGGGGGCCGGCCTCGCCTCGTGGCGAAGCCGAGGGCTTGTGTCGGCCCGATACTTTTATGGATAAGAAATCGGTAAAAGATATTGACCTTAAAGGCAAACGCGTACTCATACGGGCTGATTTTAATGTTCCTTTGGATGAGAAGCTAAACATTACTGATGATAATAGAATCCAGAAGGCTCTGGAGACGATAAAGTATATTATCCAAGCCGGCGGAAAGCTTATTCTAATGAGTCATTTAGGCAGGCCTAAAGGCGAGAGGAAGAAAGAATTCAGCTTAGAGCCGGTAGCCAGACACCTAAGCAGATTATTAGAAAAGCCAGTTAGGCTGCTTGATGACTGTATTGGCGATGAGGTTAAAGCTGCTGTTAGCCGGATGAGTGAAGGTGATATTGTGATTCTTGAGAATCTAAGGTTCCATAAGGGTGAGACAAAGAATGATTCTGAGTTTGCTAAGGAATTAGCAGCATTAGGGGATGTGTTTGTTAATGATGCCTTTGGAACTTGCCATCGGGCTCATGCTTCTACTGAAGGGATAACTCGGCATCTTGAGTCAGTATCAGGATTTTTAGTTCAAAAAGAAATAGAGTATTTTAGTAAGGTCTTAACTTCAAGCGCTAAACCTTTTATCTTTATACTTGGTGGAGCAAAGGTATCTGATAAGATTCCAGTTATCGAGAACATGATCGATAAGGCTGATTGTCTCTTAATAGGTGGAGCAATGGCTTATACCTTCATGAAGGTTCAAGGCGTTGATGTTGGTTCTTCACGTATCGAGAAAGAATCATTTGAAACAGTAGAGAAGATACTTAAAAAGGCAGAAGAAAAGAGTGTTGGAATACTCTTACCAATTGATCATGTAGTTATCCCGAAAGGGATAGCTTCGCTTGTCCCTAAAGGGACGGCTTCGCCTGCTGATGATATTAAGGAAGCCACTAATGTTAAGACTACTGGGGGTGCTTCTGTTGATGCAGGTTGGATGGCTGTTGATATTGGCCCTAAGACAATAGATCTTTTCTGTGATAAAATAAGAGAAGCTAAGACTATTGTCTGGAATGGACCAGTAGGAATCTTTGAGAAAGATATGTTCGCTAAAGGCTCCAAAGCCATAGCCATGGCTATTGCTGAATCAGGGGCAACATCGGTTATTGGCGGAGGAGACACCGCAGCTGCAGTAGCAAAGTTTTCTCTTTCCTGTAAGATGTCACACATCTCTACTGGCGGTGGAGCATCTTTAGAGTATCTAGAGGGTAAGGTATTGCCAGGAGTTGCAGCCCTAGCTGATAAATAGTAAGAGTATAGATTATTAGTAAGAACTTTTAGAGAAAAAGGAATAAATTATGAGAAAACCTGTAATTGCTGGTAATTGGAAGATGAATAAGACTATTAAGGAAGCAATCGAGCTGGTTAATAGCCTAAAGAGAGAGCTTATTGATATCCAAGAGGTAGAACTTATTGTCTGTCCTGTATATACAGCGCTTTCTGATGTATCAGATCTCTTAATAGATTCCAATATCTCTCTAGGAGCTCAGAATGTTTACTGGGAGTCCTCCGGCGCTTTTACTGGTGAGATTTCAACGGCAATGTTAAAGGATGCCGGATGTAAATATGTGATTATCGGGCACTCAGAGAGAAGAAAGTACTTTAATGAAACTGATGAGACAGTAAACAAAAGAATAAAAGCAGCTCAATCTGTAGGACTAACCCCTATTTTTTGTGTAGGTGAAACCTTAGAAGAGCGCGAAGCAGATAAGACTATTGATGTTGTAAAGAAACAGCTGGCTGGAGGCTTAGAAGGTTTAGAAAAAGATGCGCTCTTAAATTTAATCATTGCTTATGAACCAGTATGGGCAATTGGCACTGGAAAGACTGCAACTCCCGAACAGGCTCAAGAAGTTCATAGTTTTATCAGAAGCTGGCTAGTTGAGAATTGTTCAGAAGAGATAGGTGAGAGCCTGCGCATTCTTTACGGAGGAAGTGTTAAACCGGCTAATATAAAAGAACTAATGCGGCAGGGTGATATCGATGGAGCATTAGTAGGAGGAGCTTCCTTAGATAGTTCCTCTTTTGTAGAAATAGTTAAGAATTCCTTGGGATAACTTTTAATAAGGAGAGAAACGATCATGTATAATGTAATTTTAATTATCCATCTTATTGTTGTGGTGGCTTTGATTGGAATGATTCTTATTCAAAGAGGCAGAAGCGGAGGTCTTGTTGAGGCTTTAGGAGGAGTAGAATCTATCTTTGGTACCAAGACTAGTAATTTCCTTGTAAAGGTGACTGTAGTTTTAGCTATTTGCTTCTTCCTTACTTCTATATCCTTAGCCTATCTCTCCAAAGAAAAAGGAAAGTCTTTAATGGGTCAATATGAAACTTTACTGCCTTCCCAAGAATCTTCACCTTTAGCGGATGAAGAATAATTTATTTTTAGTCATAACAATAAGCACTCTGCTCTTGGTCCCGCAGGCTTTGGCCTTTGAGCCATTTAGAAAACCTTATAAAGATTATCAGCTAATCTGTGGCAAAAGAGGCGGAGAGCTAGTTCTTTCAACTATCACTGACCCTAAGTCATTTAATCCGATAGTTGCCCAGGAGACCTCAACTACTCAGATTACTGGCTATATCTTTGAAGGTCTAACCCGTACTCATCCGGTAACTTTAGAGGTGTTAGGAAATTTAGCTTTAAGCTGGGAGACATCTGATGATGGGAAGGGGTGGATTTTTCATCTGCGTAGAGATGTTAAATGGAATGACGGAGAGAAATTTACCGCCAAAGATGTTGTTTTTACCTTTAATAAGTTAATTTATAATCCCAGTATTCCTACTAGCAGTAGAGATATTTTTACTGTAGAGGGAGAGAAGATAATTGTTGAGAGAGTTGATGATTATACAGTAAAGTTTACACTTCCCTTTACCTTTGCGCCTTTCTTACGTGCTCTTTCTCATGAAATTCTGCCGGCTCATAAATATGCTTCTTTAGTGGAAGAAGGTAAGTTTACCTTTAGCATGGGTCTAGATACAAAACTAGCTGATATTGTTGGAACCGGGCCTTTTAGATTAGCAAAATATCTTCCCGGGGAAAGAATAGTATTAGAGAGAAATCCTTTTTATTGGAAGAAAGATTCTTGCCGAAAGCAATTGCCTTATTTGGAGAAGCTGTTCTTCATTATTCTTGCTAATTCTGATACAGCAATGCTGAAATTCTTAGAAGGAGAGATTGACCACTATTCTGTAAGACCTCAGGACTTAAGCATTTTAGGTCCAGACCAAGAGAAAGGTAATTTTTCAATTTATAATGCTGGCCCTTCTCTAATGTCCAATTTTGTAGTTCTTAATCAAAATTCAGGCGCTAACCCTCATACTGATAAACCTTTTGTCGAGCCTTATAAGTTAAAGTGGTTTAAGAATAAAGATTTTCGCAAAGCAATATCTTATGCTATAAACCGGGAAAAAATTGTTAATATTTTGATGAATGGATTGGGTAGCCTGCAGCATTCTCCGGTGAGTCCGGCAAATACATATTATTATAGCGATAAGGTTAAGAAGTATTCTTACGATCCCAAAAGAGCAAAAAATATCCTTTCCAGTATAGGGTTTAGTGATAGGAATGGAGATGGAATCTTAGAGGATGAACAAGGCCGAGCTTTAGAGATTATATTCTTTACTCCGGCTGAGAACACCCAACGGGTTCAAATTGCTACTCTGGTCAAGAAAGACCTAGAGACAATTGGTGTAAAGATACACTTTCTGCCTCTTGATTTTAATAATCTGGTAAGTAAACTAACAGCTACTCTTGATTGGGAGATGATTTTAATTGGGCTTACTGGAGGAATTGAGCCTTATTTTGGTAAAAATGTCTGGTCTTATAAAGGCAATTTGCATATGTGGAATCTTAGCAAAGAGCCTTTAGGACAATATGAGGTAGAGATTGAGGATATTTTTAATCAGACTGCTAGAATTCTCGATGAAGAAGAAAGAAAGGCTTTATTTTTACGCTGGCAGCAAATAGTAGCTGAAGAGCTCCCGCTTATCTACACAGTGGTTCCTTACTCTATTTATGCGGTAAGAAATAAGTTTGGCAACCTCTATCCTACTACTTATGGTGGTGCATTTTCCCAGATAGAGCACATTTATCTAATGGAATAAAGGGAATTCCCTTGACATAACTATTTATTTATGATAGAGTTAAAATCAATGAGGGTCTTCCTTGTAATCTTCCTGTCTATCTTTCCTTTGCTTTCTTCCTAAACTGAGTCTCTTTTAAAAGAAGATGCCAAAGCTTACCGGGAAGAAGGTTATAAGGCTCAGTCTCTGGGAGACTTAGAAGGTGCTTTAATGTGGTATCAGAAAGCTGCCCAGATGGATCCCCACTATACCCAGGCTTATAATGATATCGGGGTAATTTACGAGCATCAGGGTGAGATTGACCTGGCTGAAGAGATGTATAAAAAGACATTAGAGATTGATCCCAGCCACGTCCTGTCAGCGGATCCTGGAGAACTTAAGTTGATTGTCAAAGAGATAAGAAGCATAGAAAAAGCATTGGGCCATCCTGAAAAAAAGTTGACGGAGAACGAACAGAAAAACATGGATTTTCTTAGAAAAAGGTTTAACCATCGAAAAAAAGGAGTATCTGCATGCTGAAAGCAGATAGAAAAGCACTTTTAATTTTTCCTAATCCTATATCTGAAATGCCAATAGCGTTTGCATATCTTTCTGCTGTTCTCAGGCAGAAGGGATACGATGTAAAAGCAGTAGTCAACACATTTAATAATTTTTTAGAAAGCAATGATTTTGTAAGAATCGCAGAAGACTACAAACCGTCGTTTGTTGGTTTTAATATTACAACTTTTCACATTCGGAGTATTTATGAAACAATCGCTAAAATTAAAAAATTAGGCATAAAAATAATTGCCGGAGGAGCACATCCCACCACATATCCAGAAGAGGTATTGAAAAGCGGAGTTGATATTATAGTCCGCAACGAGGGCGAGCTAACGCTCGCAGAATTATGCGATTACTGGAATGGTAAAAAAGATCTATCCCTAGAATCAATCAAAGGGATTAGTTTTAGGGGCCTGGACGGGAAAATATATCATAATAGCATTTGCCCGAACCTGATTTTACGTGTTTTGATCACGAGCGCTTCCGTCTTTCCAGTGGCTTATTGAAGGGCCTTCATAGGATTTATTGTTCTAGAGGATGTCCTGCGTGCTGCACTTTTTGCGATCGCGCAATTTTCGGGCAGAAAATCAGATATGTACCGATCGAAAACATTATCAGAGAAATAAAAAAACGCAAAGAAAAGTATAATGTAGGATCTTTCATAATCGCAGACGATACATTTACCGCCAATAAAAAGTATGTCCAAGATTTTTGTGAAGCCTTAATAGAAAGCAGGCTTAACATAATATGGAACTGTGCTACGCGCGCCAATATGGCTGATCCTAAATTATTTGCGCTGATGAAAAAAGCCGGTTGTTACATGATGGGCTACGGAATTGAAAGCGCTGATCCCGAAACGCTTAAAAGAGTCCGTAAAGGCATTACGTTAGAACAGGCCCATAAGGCAGTTGATTATGCGCGGGATGCCGGTTTTCGCGTTTATGTTAATTTGATGACGGGGTTCCCGTGGGAAAACGAGTCGGCAGTCAATAACAATATTAAATATATCCGCAAACATTTCAACCAAGTTCATATCTACCAAGGTTCGGGTTCACTTGTGCCATATCCGGGTAGCGACATTTATAGAATGTATAAAGACAAATACGGTTTTAATGAATGGTGGTTAAGGGATGAGTGCCAAGATTACGGAATACAAATTCATCAAAACGCTAAAGATCCATATAAACACAGTACTTTTTACCAACGCCATCTATATGATGACACATATGTTTGGGAAGATACCTTTTTCAAGTATAAAAAGAGCTACAAAAAAAAGGTAAAAGAAATGGCTTTTTTAATCGGAAAAAGAAATCTTCTCTCTCTTCATCGTTCGCCAATTAAAAGGTGGGTAATATACATTTTATGCAAGCTTTCACACCTGGTATATGAGCTAAATCCTCGCATGGAAAAGGCCATGGTGTCTAAAATTGTTTCAATGCTTCGTTATAAAAGTTGCTTACATGATGGAGGACCGTTGGGCTACATAAACAAAGCGAAAAAAAATAATGGAAAGAAATAATAAAAAAGTATTCAGATATGGAATGAAGGCGGCGCCACTGCTCGTGAACAGCTAGCCGACCGTATCGCTAAATTTAAGAAATTAGACACATCTCCTATGATAGAGCTTCATCTCTTTGGCAACCTCTATCCTACTACTTATGGTGGTGCATTTTCCCAGATAGAGCACA
>CAZPYY010000029.1:0-12913 GCA_964590995.1 uncultured Planctomycetia bacterium
GGCTCTCTTTAAATTGAGCATAGAGCTGTATCATTCCGTCCATAATTGCCCGATGATCTCTGCGAGTCTTATCATTTACCTGTTGTTTAAGACGGCTTAGGGAACCAAAAGGCTCAATTCTCCCCGCTCTTAAATAAAACTGGCCTTCAGTGATGTAGCCAGTATTATCAGGGACTGGATGGGTAACATCATCCCCAGGCATAGTAGTCACAGCTAAGGTAGTAATTGAACCGGCCCCTTCAAAATCAACTGCCTTCTCATAACGCCTAGCTAGCTGGCTATATAAGTCACCGGGATAACCTCTGTTAGAAGGAACTCTCTCCATGGTTATTGATATCTCTTTTAAGGCATCAGAGAAGTTAGTCATATCAGTAAGAAGAACTAAAACATCCTTCCCTCCTAAAGCAAACCTCTCAGCTACCGCTAAGCATAAATCCGGAACCATTAGCCCTTCAACTATTGGGTCAGAAGCAGTATGAACAAAAAAGACTGACTTGCTTAATGCTCCTCCTTCCTCAAGCTTATCTTTAAAGAACATATACTGATCATACTTTAGGCCTATTCCGCCTAAGACGATCATATCAACCTCAGCCTGAAGAGCTATTCGAGCTAAGAGCTCATTGTAGGGTTCACCAGATGTAGAGAATATTGGCAGCTTCTGTGAGACCACCAAAGAGTTAAAAACATCTATCATTGGAATGTTGGTTCTGATCATTCTCCCAGGAATGATTCTTTTAGCTGGATTAACTGGCGGCCCGCTTATCTCAATTAAATTATCAGCTAAAGTTGGCCCTTTATCCCGAGGCTGGCCGCTACCATCAAAGATTCTCCCCAATATATTCTTTGAAAAAGTAACCCTCATCGGATGGCCTAAGAATCTTACCTCATCGTCAGTAGAGATACCTCTACTGCCAGAGAAGACCTGCAAAGAGACAATATCATCCTCTAGCTTAATAACCTGAGCTAGCGATTTGCCGCGAGAAGTCTTTACCTCGGCTAACTCTTCATAAGCAACATCCTTAGCCTTTACAGTAATAACATTGCCGACAATGCTGAGTATTTTACTATGAACTTTTCTCATTAGCTCTCTACTTCTACCTGGGCCTGACTTTGCTGATTAATAAAGTCATTAATTATCTTCTCTTGCTTCTTAAAGTCTTGGCTTTGGAATTCCTTATAATTCCAATCTATAAATAAGTGTCTTAGCTCATAGAAAGCTTTACGTGCTTTTTCTTTTTGGTCAAAAGTAAATTCCTTGCCTACAACCTCGGAAACTTTACCAAAAACATACTCTTGTCTCTTAAGGTCAGTAGCAGCATCAATCTTATCAAAACCATTCTGCTGCAGGTACACACTATCTAAGAACTCAGCCTTCAGGTAGACTATAAAGTCTTCCATGGAGGTTCCTTCCTCGCCAACAACCTTCATCATTTGATGAACCTCATTACCATTACCTAAGATGTCTTTAGCTCTTGCGACTACCTCAGGATCAATAAAGCCCTTATATCGAGACCAGCTATCAATTGGATCTATTGAAGGAAAACAACGAGCATTAGCTCTATCACGGGATAACCCGTGAAAAGCTCCGACAACTTTTAAGGTAGCTTGAGTTACTGGTTCTTCAAAATTTCCTCCGGCCGGGCTAACTGTTCCGCCAATAGTAAGGCTCCCTTTTTCTCCATTGCTAAGGCCGACTAGGCCTGAGCGCTCATAGAACTCAGCAATTCGAGATTCTAAATAAGCTGGGTAAGCTTCTTCTCCGGGAATCTCCTCTAAGCGTCCGGATACTTCTCGCATAGCCTGGGCCCAGCGAGATGTAGAGTCAGCTAATAGCAAAACATTTAAACCCATCTGCCGATAGTACTCACCCAAAGTTGCTCCGGTATATACTGAAGCGTCTCTGGCAGCAACTGGCATTGAAGAGGTATTGCAAATAATAATTGTTCTCTCGATTAAAGACTTGCCGGTCCTTGGGTCAATTAGCTCCGGAAATTTTCTTAAAGTCTCAACAACCTCACCAGCTCTCTCTCCACAAGCAGCTATAATTACAATATCTACCTCAGCATAGCGGCTAGTAAGTTGTTGCAAAACCGTCTTACCAGCACCAAAAGGACCAGGGATACAATAAGTTCCACCCTTAGCTACTGAGAAAAAAGTATCAATAATACGGACCTTAGTAATTAATGGTTCTTGAGGGGTGAATTTTTCCTTATAAGCATCTATAGGAACTTTTATCGGCCATTCAAAGACCATGGTTAGCTTTATAACCTCCCCTCTCTGGCTCTCAACTTCAGCAATCTTATCTTTAATAGTATACTTACCTTTGCCTGCGATATCTTTAACCTCAAGCTCTCCCTCTAAGTTAAAAGGCACCATAATATAGTGCTTAAATATCCCTTCAGTAACAAAACCTAGAGGAGTGCCTTTAGTTACTTTGGCTTTAGCTTTAACTAGCGGTGTAAACTCCCACTTCTTCTTCGCATCTAAAGGCTCAAGATGTACACCTCTAGGTAAAAAGAAGTCAAACTTCTTGGCTAGTTGAGGAAGAGGGTTTTGTAAGCCATCATAGACTTGACCCAAAAGACCTGGCCCTAATTTAACCGAGAGCAACTCGGAAGAGAACTCTACTTGATCGCCAATTTTTATACCTTTAGTATCTTCAAAGACTTGCATGTAGGCAACATTTGCGCTTATCCTAATAACTTCAGCCATTAAGCGTTCGGACCCGGTAAGAACATAGCCCACTTCGTTTTGGATGATATCGCCCTCAAAGGAAACTGTTATCATATTCCCCTGCACTGATGTAATCTCACCACTACTCTTATTCATCCTGTTACCTCGCACAGCTTATCAAAAACAACTGTGCCTTTTTCCTTATCAAAGGTAAGTAATCTTTCTAATGCCTGTATCTTTAAGAAATGAAGAATTAGAATCTCTAAATTAAAGAAGTGCCCTTCTTCTAAAGACTCAATGAATTCCCAACGCAGGCGCAAAAGTGCTCTCTCTATCTCTAAAGGTGTCCCTTCGTTTAAGTTTAAATTAAAAGAAAAGGTCTCTCCCCGACTCTCGTTTTTACGAAAGGAAGTAATCTCTTCTCTCAAAGCCCTCTCAAAATTTTTATACTTAGCTAAAACCTCATTGTCGCCATCTCTTGGATAAAAATCATTGAGGCTAACATTAGAAATCATTGAGAAATCCTTATCGGATAACCACTTTCTGGCCTCATCCAAAAAACGCTCTCTATCAATGTAGCTTTCTTGCCCAAAAGTTAAAAAGGGAAGTTGAGATACAAAATAATAATACTTATCCATTGTTTGCATCTAGAATTGCTGAAAGGGAGGGATTCAAGAATTCTTTTAAAGCTTCTAAAATACTCTGGTCAGTGAAGTCATAATGAAGGTCTTCTCCTTTTATGCCAATACGAAACCCCTTATCTATTGCCTTGCTCACCTTTACCTCTATTGTTGCCTTAGCCTCCTTTTTCAAAGAAGCTATAAGTGCCTTTTCTATCTTTTCTTTATCAGCTTTGCTTACTAATACTTCCCAGGCTACACCCCTTGAGACCTTCCACTTATCTATTATCTTAGTAATTAGCCCGGCCATAAACTCTGCGCTTAAAGCTTCCCCGCACCTTTTCTTTAGGATCCGGTCGAATAAAGCAATCAACTCTCCTTTTAGGGCTAATACTAAATCTCGGGATGCTTGCTTGAGCGAGTCTTGGGAATTGGATTTTAGCTTGGCAGCTGAAGCTTTTGCTTGTTCTTCTATTCTTTTAGCCTTGGCTTCAGCTTCTTTGACAATGGCTTCAGCCTCGGTCTTTGCTTTTTTAATGATATCTTTAGAGGCCTTCTTAGCCTCTTCTATACCATCTTGCTTGATTTTAGCGATTAAGCTCTCTAATTTTACATCCATTTGCCTATTCTCCTTTGAATAGAGGGTTTAAAGAAAGTATCCTAATTATATAACCTACTTGTAAAAAAGCAATTTTTTTCTCTCCGCCATCTCACCACCTTCAGTGGTGGATAGGTGAGATCTCTCCAATTTATAAAATAAATTGGAGGATTTACCCTCTCAGAATGTCCTCAGCAGCTTTTAAATAGTCAGCTTTTCCAATGATTGGCCTACCAACTACTATATAATCGGCACCATTAGCAAAAGCTACAGAAGCAGTAGCAACCCTCTTTTGGTCTCCCCTTGTATCTGAAGGGTTACGGATACCCGGGGTAACTACTTTAAGCTTAGGGAAGTCTTTTTTTATCTCTTTAACCTCATTGGCTGAGGAGATTACCCCTCCTAAGCCTACGTAATCAGCTCGTTTAACGAGATTATTAATTTCAGCTTTGGTAGCCTTAGAGCTGGTGAGTACACTAACTCCTAAGATCAAAGGCTCCGGTTTATTTAACTTCTTAGCCGTATCTGCGACTGCTCCTTTTACTGCCCCTAAGGCTTCGCCTCCTGAACATAAGTGCACGGTAAAAGCCCAGCACCCTAACTCAGTAATAATTGAAGAGGTCTTAGCCATAGTATTAGGGATATCATATAACTTTAAGTCCAAGAAGATATCTATTCCCTGGTTAATAAACCCTCTTACAAAGTCTGGCCCGAATTTAGTAAGAGCAATCGAGCCGATTTTAAATTTAACTCCCTTAGGTGCAAGCGTATCCACTATCTTCTCAATCTCAAATTTCTTTTCTAGGTCTAAAGCAACAATTAATTTTTCCCAATTATTGTTCAACTAGACCCCCTTTTAACTTACTTATATCATTTACTCTCTCTTTCTTCATATATTTTTTTATTCCCGATAAAACATCTTCAGCACTATTAGGATTAACTAAATTTATAGTCCCCAAGCTAACTGCAGTAGCTCCAGCTAAGATGAATTCAATCGCATCTAAGGCACTCTCAATTCCGCCGCCGCCGATAATCGGAATCTTTACTTCCTTAGCTACTTTCCAGACCCGATAAAGACTCATTGGTTTAATTGCTCTTCCGGAATAACCTCCGTAAACACTGCCTAAATAAGGCCTTCTGGTCTCAGTATTTATCCGAAGGGAGAAGAAGGTATTTACTAAAGCTATACCATCTGCTCCACCCTGCTTTACTGCTTTTGCAATCTTCACAATATCACTTACCTCAGGAGTAATTTTTATAAATAGAGGTTTTTTACTTATCTTCCTTAAGGTTTTAGTTAGACTGTAAGTTGCCTTGGCATCTTGAGAGATTAGTTTCTTTAGCTTTAAGTTAGGACAAGATAGATTAATCTCTAAACCGTCTACCCCTTTTTCTTTAGTTAAAGCTCTTACGGCTTCTTTATACTCCTTATCCGAGGAGCCACCAACACTTACAATGCACTTAGCATTTAGTTTTTTAACTTCTGGTAATTTTTTCTTTATAAAAACCGCCAGTCCCGGATTCTCTAATCCCACTGAGTTCATTACTCCACACTCGCTCTCATAAATTCTTGGTGGCGGATTACCGGCTCGAGGCTTTAAGGTTATGGTTTTGGTAGTTATAGCACCGATTGATTTAAAGTTAGCTAATCCCTTTAGCTCATCTCCATAACCAAAAGTTCCCGAAGCAGAGATAATTGGTGTGTCTAGCTTCAGCCCTCCTAATTTTACTTTTAAATTGGTTTTCATTTTCCTAAAATCATATTTATCGATATAAGAAGTAAAAATCCTCCGAAGATCTTCTTTAGTATCGGAGCAGGCACCTTGTGAACAAAGATTGCTCCAATTAATCCTCCAACTAAAAACCCTATACAGATAAAAGCTGCCATATTCAGCTTAACATTGCCTTCAACATAATACTTCCAGGCAGCTAAAAGGCCTATCGGCGGAATCATTATTGCTAGAGTTGTACCTTGAGCCTGATGTTGGCTAAGGCCAAAAAGGTATACCAGGACTGGGATTAATATTGAGCCTCCACCAATTCCTAAAAACCCGCTACCAACTCCGGCCATTAATCCTAAAGCTATATATGTATACCACATGCCTACCTTCCTCTTTTTACCAAATATCTCTCATATTAAATACTGGGCCATCCTTACATACTTTTTTATAACCCTTCTTGGTCTCAATGGTACAGCCGCAGCATACTCCTAGGCCACAACCCATAAACTGCTCAAAGGAAACTTGGCAGCTTATGTTTTTCTTTTTACCAATAACTTTTTTTATCCCTTTAAACATAGCTTCTGGCCCACAGGTATATATGTTTATTTTATCACTCTTATTAAACTTTTTAGAAAGACTTTTTAAAATATCTACGGCAGTTCCTTTCTTGCCTCTTGAGCCATCTTCAGTAGCAACATAGACCTTACATCCTCTTTTTTTAAACTCATCTGCGCCTATGCTATCATTCTTATCTTTTGCCCCTAAGATAACTAGGGGTTTAGATTTTTTTAGTTTATCAGTAAGAAAAACTAACGGTGCAACACCTAAACCTCCGGCAAGAAGAATATTCTTCTCAGCTCCTCCATTTAAACAAAAACCCTTTCCTAAAGGGCCGATAATACTTAACTTATCTCCGGGTTTATACCCTGATAGAATCTGGGTTCCTCGGCCTCTTATCCTAAAGAGAATAAATACAGTTTTACCCTTAAGGCAGTGGATGCTAAACGGTCTTCTCAGGATAGTTTTAATTATCTTAATATGAAGAAATTGCCCCGGGTAAGAATTCTTGGAAAGATAGGCAGAATCAAAGCTTAAAAGAAAGATATCAGTCTTGATTTTATTGAGTTTTTTAATTTTTACGAATAGTTCTTTAGGGGTGCCCGCTTTCATCATGCTTTCCATATTATAGCAGATTATTTTACTTTAACAATGGGGAGAAATTGAGGTTTCCAGGTCGCTAAAAGGCCTCTAACCGAATTACCCACATAGACCTTATCAGCGCTTTTGAAGTCTTTTAGGTGGAGCACTTTCTCTTTTGCTTTCCCTTCTCTTATAAGATGTTCTCTTAATACTCCTGGCAAAAGGCCACTCTTAAGAGGTGGTGTATATAGTCTTTTACTTTTGAGAACAAATATATTGGTTATGGTTCCCTCAGTAAGCTGGCCTCTTTCATTTAAGAAGATGGTTTCAAAATACCCTTTAGCTAATCCGTTTTTTCTCTCCTGATCATAAAGAACTCTTCTGGTAGTCTTATGATATAAAAACTTATCCTTAGGATTCATTCTCTTATCACTTATTCTTATCTTAACCGGAGTTTTAATCTTTTTTATTGGTTCTTTCTTGATGGTGATCTTCCCCTCTGCATCTAAAACTAACCTTACTTTTAAATTCCTATTCTCATTCAAGACGGCTTCTTTTAATTTCTTTTTAATCTCTTTCCCTTTGTAGGGATAAGAGAAATGTTTAGCCGATTTCTCCACTCTCTTTAAATGCAAGTTTAAAAGATAATATCCTTTATTCTTACCCCAAAGAATGCTCTCAATAAGGCCTATTTGCTCTAATCCATCTCGAAAGAACTTTGCTTTAAGTAGTGCTTCTTCATATTCAGCCTTTGCCTTTGAATCATAGACTATTCCTCCGCCAATGCCTAGCTCTCCCTTATTCTTCTTAATCTGAACAGTTCTTATAGCAACATTAAAACAACTCTTTCCCTTTGGCGAAATATACCCTATCGCTCCGGTATATATTCCCCGGGGTTCTTTCTCTAACTTCTTTATTATCTGCATAGTCTTAATCTTTGGCGCTCCGGTTACTGAACCACAAGGAAAAAGCGAAGAAAATACCTCTTTTAATCTTAAATTCTTCTTTAGCTTTCCCTCTATGGTTGAGGTCATCTGATAAAGGGTAGGGTGTTTTTCAATGTTAAAAAGCTTAGGTGTCCGCACTAATTTAGAAATTCTTCCTAAGTCATTCCGCAGCAAATCTACTATCATTAGATTTTCAGCTCTTACCTTTTTGCTCTTTTTTAAATCAGTTTTGCTCTTGAGGTCTTCTTTTCCGGTCTCCCCTCTTTTAATTGTTCCCTTCATTGGCCGGGCAATGATTTTATTCTTATCAATCCTAAAGAATAACTCCGGAGATAATGAGAGTATCTTATCTGTGCTGGTATTAATTAAAGCCGAGTAAGGAGTAGGTTGGGATTTTCTTAAGTCTGAATACAAATTAACTACACCACCCTTAAAATCAAACTTCTCCTTAAAGGTAAAATTAACCTGATAGGTGAGGCCTTGCTCAAGATAATATCTTATCTTCTTTATTTTTTCAGCATACTCTCTTTGGCTGATGTTTGGCCTTATGTTTTTTATCCCATATGATGATTTATCTAAAAGAGAGCAGGAACATTTCTGGTTGAACTTTTTCTTACTGCTTATCTCTATAGGCCTTTTACACACCCCAACCCAAGCTAAAGGAGTTCTGCTTCCTCCTCTTAAAAGCCGATGCGCTCCTTCTAAAAAATACCCAAATTCATAAGAGAAGTACCCGGCAAGCCAATAGCCTCCTTTAGAGTAATCTTCTAATCTCCTGAAGAATAAATCTAAATTATCTTTGGGCTTGAAGGTAAGGATATCTTTGAAGTTAGAAAATATAAAAGAAGATTGATCTTCTTGGGTCTTAGTCAAAGTCTCAAGAAAAACATAAGGCGGTTTTAAATTAAGAAGGTAATTAAGTGGGTAACTCATTGCTGACAATGCGGGCAAAAACAAGTCCCTCTTCCCCCTAAAGAAATCTTCTTTAAGGGTCTTTTGCAAGTATAGCAGGTTTTATCTTTTCTTCCGTATACCTTTAACCTCTTCTCCATTCCGCCTCTGTCGCCTCCTAAATCCCGATAGGTATCAACTGATGAGCCCTTATATTTTATGGCTTCTTTTAATACAGAGGCCATCTTTTTATGAAGACGCGTTATCTCGCTATTGCTCAAGGAGTTAGAAGGCCTTCTCGGGTCTATCTTAGCTAAAAACAAAGCCTCTTGAGCATAGATATTTCCTAGCCCGGCAATTAAGGTTTGATCTAAGAGAAGGACTTTTATCTTGGTCTTTCTGGTCACCAAGAGCTCTCTAAATTTAGTTAAGCTCATAACTAAGGCTTCTGGTCCTAATTCCTTTATGAATTTTAAATTTTTATAGTCCTTGCGCAGTCTTAATTCTCCTAATACCCGAGAATCCATATAATTTAAGACCTTGCCGTCGGAGAGATAAAAAACTGCTCGAGCCCTAGGGTCTTCTTTTCCGTAAAGAAGCCACCCTGATATTCTTAAATGTATTACCAAAAACTTATCTTCTTTTAATTTAATTATTAGAGCCTTAGCCCTACGGCTGACCTCTTTAACTTTTTCGCCAATTAAGCCCTTTTTAAAACCAGCAGCTGAAGGCTCTTTGATGAGCTTGGGTTTGATTACCTTAATATTAACAATTTTTTTGTTGGTAATCTTTCTGGATAGCTCTCTTTTTATAACCTCAACCTCTGGTAGTTCTGGCATCTCTTATCCTTTAATAACTTTTACGTAAACTTCCCTGCTTCTTGGGCCGTCAAATTCACAAAAGTATATTCCCTGCCAAGTTCCTAAAACTAATCTCCCGTCTTCGACAATAATATTTAAAGAGCTGCCCAAGATAGAGGCTTTTATGTGGGAATCAGAATTCCCCTCAAGGTGAAAATACCCTTTTCCTTCGGGGATTAGCTTACCAAGATGATTAACAATATCTCTTCTAACTGAGGGATCAGCATTCTCATTGATAGTAAGAGCTGCGGTTGTATGAGGACAAAAAACAACACAAAGGCCAGAGTCTATCTTGGCCTGGCTAAGGACCTTATCGACATCCCTAGTAATATCAATAAATTCTTCTCTCTTCTTTGTGCTTACTCTAATCGACTCCATCTCTTTAGCTAGACCTTAAAAAGAGAATTAGAAGAACTACTATTAAGAAAGTCAATATTATTGCAACCCAAGGGCTCTTTTCGCGCCAGACACTTTCTTTACCGCAATAAAGACACATAGTTGCATCTTGGGGAATAGGTTTCTTGCAGTGCGGGCAAGGAACCAGCTTTTCAAAGTCTAAATCATCGCTCTCTTCAGATACAACCTTATAGTCAAAGTGGCCTTCATCCATCTTTATAAGATTCTATTTTAAGTTTCTATAGATTCCTTGATACTCTTCGGTCTCGTCGACCCCAATAAACATCAATTGAACCACTCGGGCGTTTTGCTTAATGTTTATTCCCTTGGGATTTGAAACCACTAAGATAAATTCACCCTTACCTCTAAACCCGGCATCCCAGATTCCATTCTGGGTAAGCGCTCCGATTCTAAGAAGTGAGGTCCGGGTAAAACCTAAGGCTGCTAAATTATTGGGTAAATTTACAGCTTCGTTAGTTCTAACCTTATAAGTACCCTGCGGTAGCTGCCACCACCCATACTTATCTTCCTCTTTTCTTTTTTCGGAAGCCAGCTCTTTTCCTTCAGGCACTATCCTCTCGGAATTAGAAAAATCTATATCCCCGGCAGAATCAAATTCAAAGACCCTGTCAACAGTTAAGTCAAAACCATTAGGGGTTAGTTGTTTGTCTAAATTAATATAATTCTCAATCAGTTTCTCCTCTTTAATTAATTGTTCGATCTCTTTTTTATTTAACATCTTTAGCCTTTCTCTTTACGTAGCTTATTGCCTCTTTGGCAGTCTTTACTTTTTTTATTCCTTCCACCTCCCAAGTATCTATCCCGGCTATTGGCTTCTCCTCATTAAAAGCAAAAGCAATCTCAGATAAGGTTCCGTACTCTCCGCTAATTGCGATGACCGCATCTACTGATCTTACCACTAAGATATTCCGGGCATACCCTAGGCCGGTAGGAATTTTTACATCTACATACTTATTAGCATCTTCTCCGTCAGAGCTGGGAAGAATTCCTACGGTTAGTCCACCTTGTTTCTTAGCGCCTTTACAGGCTGCTTCCATTACTCCAGTTCTGCCTCCACAGATTAAAATCCACCCTTGCTGAGCAATGAGACCGCCTAATTCCTCGGCTACCCGGTAAATCTTCTTAGAACACTTATGTCCGCCTACTACTGCAATATTCATCTTTTGTTATTAATACTTCTTTTTTTGTATATGTCCCCGGCAGGAATCGAACCTGCATTTTTGGCTCCGGAGGCCAACGCTCTATCCGTTGAGCTACGGGGACGCTTTTTTAAGAGAAGTAAACCGTTCTTAAGGATTCAGGTTGGTCAGAAGAGACTTTAAGAGCTTTTTAAAACTCTGCTCCAAATATAGATTATCGCCGGTCTTTGCCCCTGATAAGTTCTTGGAGAACAAAACTCTCATATCCTTCTTCCCTAAGACATTCTCTAGCTCTTTTAGAGCTCTTTTGCTTCCGGCTCCAGAACCAAAAGTTAAAAAGCAAGCTGCTGTTTTATTCTCCAAACCGCTAGCTCTATTTAAATAGCTACGTAGAGCTGGCGCATAAGTAAAAGCCCAGACCGGAGAAGCAAAAATAAGAAAGTCATACCTCCCTAAATTATAATCAGTATCTAACAGCTTGGGTTTTTTCTTCAAAGCAGCTTGCAGACACTGTTTAAAAAAAGGAATTACTTCTTTCTCTAATTTTAAATCAATTAAGTCTAGGCTACTACCTAAAGCTCCGATTGCCTCTTTTAAGAATAAACAAGCCTTTCTGGTATTGCCGGAAAATGAATAAAAAACTGCTGCTCCTCTCATAATTTAAAATAGTTTTAGTTGGTCCTCTACCTTTTCCTCTTCCTTCTTGAAAATCTTAATTATACCATACTCGCCATCATGGCCAGGAATTACTTCGATGTTCTTATCTCTTACTTTTTTTATACCCTCGGCTACTCTCCCCGGCAGCTTAGTAAATAGCTCATCGGCTGACATCTTATTCAAAATATTAAATTCAGGACCATTAGCATAGATTATATCTAAATACTCTCGCTCTACAGCCTTGCTCTGCTTACCTACTCCTTTAGCTTCAGCAATTATCTCATCTAAACATACCCTGCTCTTGTAGCCGATAGCATTCTCAAGGATGAATCCTTCTTCCCTATCCGCTAATTCTTCTACTCGGCTTAATACTCCTCTAGTTAAAGGCTTCTTACAAACCGGGCAATTACCCTGATGTTTTTTCGTCTCCTCAGGATGAAAGTTCACCTTACAATTCCTATGTCCGTCATAGTGGTATTTGCCTTCCTCAGGAAAGAATTCTATGGTATAAAGAAACTTCTCCTTATCCTTAGTCTCTAAAACATGTTTGATCTCTTGGTAACTAAGCTCACAATTAAAGACATTAGCTTCTCGGCCAATCCGAGAAGGAGAGTGGGAATCAGAATTTGAAACTAAAGAATATTTATCGATCTTTGAGACCATCCAATTCATTGCTGGGTCTGAACTTAGGCCGGTCTCTAAAGCAGTTATCTTCTCGGTGTATTTCCCGTAAGCATCTTCGAGGGAATTAAAGCCTGACTTTGAACCAAAGACTGAAAACCAAGGAGTCCAGATATGAGCTGGAATTAACATTAAATCTGAAGATATTTTAAATAACTCCTCAGCTAATCTCTTGCAACTTAAGCCTAATATCGGCCGCCCGTCAGAAGCAATGTTGCCGTGGGATGAGAGCATCTTGTTTATCTCACCAACCACCTCCAAAGAGGGAGCTAACACCACATTATGAACCCGGTAGACTCCTCCGTCTTGAGAAAAGATACTTGAGATCTCAGCTGAAGGGATAAAGTGGATACCTTGATAGATATATAGGCCGCTCTTTTTATCAGGCACTAAGTATTTTTTTAGCTCCTGATGCCAGAGGTGGTGAGTAAAGTCTCCTGTTCCCAGTAGGTCTACCCCTTTAAGCTTAGCCCACTTGGCTAAGTTAGGAATATCCATAGACCGGGAAGTAGCCCGGGAGTATTTTGAGTGGATATGAAAATCAGCTACAAACTCCATATGCTCGACTG
>CAZPYY010000030.1:0-12766 GCA_964590995.1 uncultured Planctomycetia bacterium
CCGAGGTAGCTCAGGCGGTAGAGCGAGGGACTGAAAATCCCTGCGTCAGGGGTTCGACTCCCTTCCTCGGCACTTTTTGTGAGTCAGTAATTATTAGTTAAATAAGTGAAAAAAATAATTCTCTTCCTTTCCTTCCTTCTGTTTATTCCCTTTCACAACAGCTTTCCTCTTTTTAGGCCGGTTCAGGGATTAGAGAGCGGTAGTGTAAAAAGAGTAATCGTATCACCTTTTGACTCAGAAGCTATTTGTGTTGCTTCAAATAATTCCTTATATAAGAGCCAAGATGGTGGCCAGGAATTTAAGAAGGTAGCAGTATTTAAGGATGAAGAAGTCCAGCATATCTTCTTTGATTCTTCCCGAGCTGATACCATATATATTGTTACTAGTCATCATCTCTACAGACTAAAAGAGGGGTTAGAGAGGTTATTTTCTTCACCTGATGATGAGTCAATCTTTACAGCTACAAAACATAGAGGATTACTTTATATCGGGACAAGCCAAGGACTCCACTCTGCTTCCGAAGATGCTTTAATTTGGAGAAAGATAAAATCCTTCAACGATTTCTCTATTTATTTCCTAGAACCATCCGGGGATAATTTATATCTAGCTACCGAAAGAGGTGCTTATCTCTTAAAAGACGAGAGGAAGGCAGAGAGATTGTTTGTAATGAGGAAAGAAGAGGCTATAGGTGAAGAAGGCCTATCGTCTCAAATTATCAAGGTAGATGTTTTAAATAAAGGTTATCTTTGGCTTGGTACAAACCAGGGCTTATTCATCTCTGAGGATAAGGGGGCCAACTGGAGAAAAATATATATACCAGGGATAAATAATCTTTCTATTAATTGTCTTGCTCAGACAAAATTAGAGGCTAATACCATTTATTTAGGCACTACTAAAGGATTTTTTATGGTTGATCTAAGGAGGAATACATCTAAACAGCTCTTCGAAGGGTTGTACTCTTCTTATATTTCCTGGATAGAGTTTACCCCTGAGGGCAGAATTTACTTAGCGACTCCCAAAGGCCTATTTGAAAATGATTATTTTTCATCGGTTTATCCTGAAGATAGTTTAAGGATGGTTTTAGGAGGAGAGCCTTCGGTGGGAGAAATCCAGGAGGCGGCCTTAAAGTATAACGAAGTTCACCCTGATAAGATAAGGAAATGGAGAGAGGGCCTAAAGTATAGGGCATTGTTTCCGGAAGTAAGTTTGGATTTTGACAAAACGGTTACTACAGCCTTAGGGGCTACTTATGACCGAGTACAGATTGGCCCTCAGGATTGGGGAGTTAACCTTAAATGGGATATCGGCGATTTACTTTGGAACTCTTATGAGGATGATGTAGATACCCGGGCCCGTCTTAATACCCAGTTGCGGCTGGATATTCTTGATGAGATAAACCGAGTATACTTTGAAAGAGTGCGCTTGAGGAGAGAGCTTGCCAGCGCTACCCTTTCAGAGGAGGATTTATTTAAGAAGAAGCTAAGGTTATCAGAGCTAACCGCAATTATTGATGGCTATACCGGTGGTTATTTTTCAAAACAAATAAGGAAGAGGAGTGCGAAGCAATAAACCGTTAGTTCTAATTCTTTGCGGGGGGAGGTCCCTGCGGCTTTGGCCTTTGTCTGAGAAGGTAAGTAAGAATTTCTTAGATATTTTTGGCTTCTCGCCCTTAGAGCTTACCATAAAAAGATTTTTAAAGATAACCACCCGAGATAATATATTTTTAGTTGCCAACCAGGCAGAGAGAAAAGAGCTAACGAAATCAAAATTAATAAATGAGAATAATATTTTCTTTGAGCCAGCCAGTAAAAACACTGCCGCCGCTATTCTTTTGTCTTTACATCATTTAAAAAAGTATTCCCAGAAGAATGTAATTATCTCACCGGTAGATGCCCTTATAAAAAACAAGACCAAGTTTTATCGGGTCTTGAAGAAATCTTTAGCAGTAGCCCAAGATGGTTGGATATGCACCTTAGGCATAAAACCATCTTCACCTACACCAAACTTTGGTTATATTCAAATAAAAGGGGCAGCTAAAAAGGGTATTTTTTCAGTAAAGAAGTTTATTGAAAAGCCAACAGCAACTAGAGCAAAAAAGCTTATTTCTTCAGGAAATTGTTTTTACAATAGCGGGATGTTTGTTGCCTCTGTTTCTACCCTAACCGATGAGTATAAGAAGTATTACTCTCATTATAAGTATTTTAGCAGGTGCTTCTACGCTAAGAGAATTTCTTCTCTCTATAAGGAGATAAGTGATATCCCTTTTGATAGAGCCATAATGGAGAAGACAAAAAAGGCTAAAATGGTTAAAGGGAATTTTTCCTGGAAAGATTTTGGTTCTTGGTTAGCCATCTATGAAGTTTTGGCTAAAGATAAAAAGGGCAATGTAACCAGAGGTAATTCCTTTATTCGTGATGGTAAGAATAATCTAATTTATCTGGATAGCTTGAAGAAAAAAGCTTTGGTATTAGGTTTAGAGGATATTTTCCTTGCAGATACTGAAAATTTTACCCTCCTTGCTACTCGTGACCACTTAGACAATCTTAAACTAGCCTTAAAAGAATTTAGGCGATCCAGATAAGGTGTTTTAAAATGAGTTCATCTAAAAAAAAGATGTCAGGAGAGGATTACTTTTACGGCCCAGTCCCATCAAGAAGGCTGGGTTTTTCTCTAGGGGTAGATTTACTTACTAAAAAGACCTGTTCTTTTAATTGTCTATATTGTCAATTAGGGCAAAGCAACAAGAAGACTGCAAAAAGGTTTTCTTCCTTAAAGCTCTCTAAATTCAAAGAGGGTTTAGAAGAGATTATTAGTAAAAATCCCAAGATTAATTACATAACTATCTCTGGGTCTGGAGAACCAACCCTGCATGAAGATTTAGATAAGATAATTGCTATCATAAAAAAGATTACTCAAAATAAGTACCCGGTAGCTGTAATCACTAATTCATCCCTCCTCTATAGAAGAAAGGTTAGAGATGAGTTAAAAAAGGCAGATTTAATCGTCCCTTCCCTAGATGCGGCTACCGCCGGGACTTTTTCAAGAATTAATCGTCCCTTCAAGGGGATAACTCTTGAAAAAATAGTAAATGGTCTAATTCGGTTAAGAAAGGAATTCAAGGGTGAAATTTGGCTAGAGATAATGCTTATTGCCGGGATAAATGATAGTAAGAGGGAAATAGAGAAATTTAAAGAAATCATAGATAAGATCAATCCTGATAAAATTCAGCTTAATCTTCCAGTAAGGCCGGCAGGGGTAAAGATATCTTTGCCGAGCCGAAAAAAAATCAAAAGAATAAAGAAAGTTTTGGGCAGAACTGCTAAGGTTGTGGTAAAATTTTCTCTCAAGAAAAGTGGCGGTAAGGCTTATGGAAATTTAAAAAGAGATATTTTTAATTTTCTAAAGGTAAGACCGGCAACCCTAGAGGATTTAACAAGATCTTTAACCGCAAATCCTAATGAGATAACCAAACAGCTTTTTTTGCTTCTGGAGAAAAAGAAGATAAAAAAGAGTAGGCATAGAGGAATAAAGTATTTTGTGATAAATGATTAAAGAGAATATTCAAAGAATCTTGAAAAAATTGCCCGAGGGCGTAGAGCTAGTTGCAGCTGCCAAGGAGCGGACTACTGCTGAGGTTGCTGAAGCTCTGGAGGCAGGAGTAAAAATAGTTGGCGAGAACTACCTAAAGGAAGCTCAGGAAAAAATTGCCGCTTTAGGTAATAAAGCCAAGTGGCACTTCATTGGCCATCTTCAGAAGAATAAGGTTAAAAAGGCAATAAAGATATTTGATATGATTGAAACCCTTGATTCTTTAGCTTTAGCTGAAGTTCTGGATAAGGAGTGTAAAAAAATAAATAAAGTTATGCCGGTCTTAATTGAAGTTAACTCCGCTGGCGAAGCTCAAAAGCAGGGAGTATTAGCTGAAGATGTTGAGCGGCTTCTCGATGAGATCTTACAATTTGCTAATTTAAAACCTATGGGACTTATGACCATGGGCCCTTGGCTAGATAATCCAGAAGATTTGAGGCCCTTTTTTAAAGAAACAAAAGATTTATTCGATAAGATTAAAGGTAATTATCAGGGAAAATTAGAGTGGGTCTATCTTTCTATGGGAATGAGCAGATCATACAAGGTAGCTATAGAGGAAGGAGCTAACTTGGTCAGGGTCGGGACAGCGATCTTTGGTGAGAGAAAATAAGAAAATAATTTTAGAGAATGAGAATTAAGATAATTTTTGATAAGAATAAGCTTGAGGATAAGTATTCTTGTGGCTGGGGTACTTCCTATATAATTGGTAATGAAACCTTATTTGATACCGGGGAAAAGGCAGAGTATACTCTAAAGAATCTAAAGGCCTTAGGTGTAGATATAGAGGCAATAGAGAGGGTTGTTATTTCTCATAACCATTGGGATCATACCGGCGGGCTTTGGGATCTTTTGAGTATTAATAAAGATATCGAGATCTTTGCTTGCTCAGACTTTGCTAGAGAATTCGAGGATAAGCTCATCTTTTATAATTTTAAAGTAGTTGATAGTTTTCGCCAGATTTACGAGAATATTTATACAACCGGACCTTTTAAGGGGCGCTATAAAGATAAAGAGGTGGAGGAGCAAGCCTTATTAGTAAAGACAGATAAAGGTGTTTCTGTTGCCTGTGGCTGTTCTCATCCGGGAATTATTAAATTCATCGAGAAAGCAAAAAAGGAGTTTCCTAAAAGTAAGATATATGCTGCATTAGGTGGGTTTCATCTTATCGATGAAGATAATAGGGTTATAAGATATCTTATAGAAGAGATAAAAAACTTAGGTGTAGAGAATGTTGGCCCTTCACACTGTACAGGATTTGAGGCGATGAATGTTTTCAAAGAAGTTTATGCTGAAAATTTCTGGGATGTGAAGGTTGGCCAAGAATTTCGGTTATAATTTTTAAGGAGAAGAGTATGGAAAATACGGTATTAAAAAGAATTCATGAAGAATTAAAACACCATGCTCCTTTTACGGCTTTTGGTGCAATTACTGGAATTGTTATCATGATTATTTTTCGCAATATTTCACCAAAGACTTCTTACAATCTTTTTTACGTTTTCCATCCCGTACATATATTATTAAGTGCTTTAGCTACAGCTTCTATGTATGAACTACATAAATGCCCGGGTGAAAAGAAGAGGTGCAGTCTTCCTATTCTGCTAATAATTGGTTATCTTGGCTCAATAGGTATAGCCACTTTAAGTGATTCGGTAATTCCTTATTTTGGAGAGGCCCTGCTTAAAATGCCTCACCGCGAAGTTCACGCTGGTTTTATTGAGAAGTGGTGGCTTATAAATCCTTTAGCAATAATCGGAATCGCTATAGCCTATTTCCGGCCATCAACTAAATTCTCACACTATGGGCATGTGTTATTAAGTACCTGGGCATCACTCTTTCACATAATTATGGCTGGAGGCCAACCCTTGAGCTTGGCTTCTTATGGTGCTGTATTTATATTTCTATTCTTAGCAGTATGGATTCCTTGTTGCGTTAGTGATATAATATTTCCGCTTTTGTTTATAAGGGGTAAAAAATAGTCACCTAGTAATCAAAATATGCCGAGGAAAGAAACTGCCTTATATCTGGTCATGTTTCTATTGTTTTCTACCTGTGGCTGCGTACAAATGAGAGATTATACCGGCACAAGGGATGGAAATTTTATAGTAGGCCTAAGGAGTGGCTTTGACCAGGGCGTTGATAAGAAGAGTTACCGTGTAGTTGGTGAAGATATAGCTTTAATCATCGGCGACACCAAGAACGATATTGTTTTTAAGATTGGCCTTCCTACTAAAACTAAGATAGAGTTAGATGGGTATGAGAACTGGATGTATGAGGAGGAAAAAATAGATTTATTCTTTAGAGGTAAGCGTCTTAGAGGCTGGAGCTGTTCGAGATATGAAGAAGCCAAGGTCCAAGAGGAGAAGTAAAGCCTTTTTCTGCCGCCAAGCTGAGCATGTAGCAAAGAATATCCTCGGTGATTATTTAACTCTCAAAAATAAAAAACAGACCTTAATCGGAAAAATAGTTGAAACCGAAGCTTACTTGGGTCTAGGTGATGATGCTTCCCATAGTTTTCAGGGAAGGGTTACTGCGCGCAATAAGATTATTTATAGTCAAGGAGGTCTTATCTATGTCTATCTTATTTATGGCAAATTCTGGTGTTTTAATATTGTGGTTTCGAAGAAAGACAACCCGCAAGCAGTATTTATAAGAGCTATTGAGCCTATCCAGGGTATTGAATTGATGAAAAAAAGAAGAGGCCTAGAGAAAAGAGAGAAGCTGACTAATGGTCCTTGTCGCTGGACTCAAAGTTTTTCGATTAATAAGAGCTTCTTAGGCAGAGAAATTACATCTAAAGATATTTTTATCTCTTCACCAGCCAATAAAAACTTTACTATAGTTAAAGCGAAGAGAGTAGGTGTTGATTACGCTGTTAAATCCAAGAATTTACGTTTGCGATTCTACATTAAGGATAACCCCTTTGTTAGCGTGTTATGATAGGGTTACTACAAAGTTTTTAAACAGATATGATATAATAAAGATTATGGAAGAAACTTTTAAAAGTACCTTAAAAAAATACGGTTTGTTGAAGAAGAAGGATAAGGTAATTCTAGGGGTTTCTGGCGGTCCGGATTCAGTATATATGCTTTATCAATTCTCGAAGATTCGCAAAGAGTATAAATTACAATTAGTTTGTGCTCACTTCAACCATAGCTTAAGAAAAGAAGCCGATAAGGAAGAGGAGTTTATTCGTAAGCTCTGTGCAAAATTAGGGGTAAAATTTATAAGTGAGAAGAAAGACGTGCAGGGCTTTTTTGACGGAGATTCCCTAGAACAGACAGCTAGGAATTTGCGCCTGGATTTCTTCATGAAGGTCTCTCGCCAGACTAAAATCAAAAAGATTGCTTTAGCTCACCACAAGGACGATCTAATTGAGACGGTATTAATGCGAATGGTTCGGGGTTCAGGTCTAAAGGGTTTAAGAGGGTTCTTGCCCAAGAGTAAATTCAAGAGTTTGACTGTTATTAGGCCATTGGTAGAGGTTAGGAAAAAAGAGATTATCAAATGGTTGGAGGAGCAAAAGATATCTTTTTGTAGCGATAAGAGTAATTTTGAAGATAAGTTCTTTCGCAATCGGGTAAGATTAAAGTTATTACCCTTGCTAGAGGAGCTAAACCCCAACATAGTAAGTAATTTATATAATTTAGCTTCGAATATCTCCTTAGATTATGATTTTATCTATTCTTTCTCTTTCCGGAAGTTTCTCGTTCTCAAAAAGAAAGAGGCCAGCAAGAGCCTTTGCCTGGATTTAAAGGGTTTAAAAGAATTATCTCCAGCTATATTTAATAATGTAGTTCGTATTGCCATTGAGGAGTTGAAAGGGAATACCCGAAGGCTTGAGACCAGGCATCTTAATGAATTGCAGGATTTAGTCTTTCATCGGCCCAAGGGGAGTATCGTAGATTTGCCCGATCTTATAGCGAAAAAAGAGGAAAAATCGCTTTTTATTCAATCCTTGATTTTATAACCCGATACAGTATAATAGCTAACGATGGCTAAGAAAAAAAAGACCCCAAATTCGGATTTTTTGAGGAAAGCCTTCATTTTAATTCTTGTTTTTCTCGGTCTAGTCTGGATGGTAAGCCTTTTCAGTAGTGGAATGGGAGGGTTAGTAAAGAAGCTTTCCTATAATGAATTCTACTATTCTCTTGAGCATAATCTTGAAGACCCGACTATTGAGTGGGTTAGGTTAAGTGAAAACTTCATCCAAGGCGGATTTACCCCTAGTAAGGGCGGAGGCCGTTTTTATCTTTATATTCCTGTCGAAGATAAAGAGGTTGTTGAACTCCTGCGTAAGAATGTGAGTAAGTTCGAAGTAGAACCTTCCAAAAATGTTTGGACGAACCTACTTTACTTCTTCGGCCCGATGCTTCTCTTTATTCTCTTTCTCTGGTATTTCTCCCGTAGAGGCAGCCAGATGGGCTCACGGGTTTGGTCATTTGGAAAAGCAAAGGCAGCTTCTCTAGATAAAGAAAAAGCAACCCGAATTACCTTTGGTGATGTGGCTGGCATAGATGAGGCTAAGGAAGAATTACAGGAGGTAATAGAGTTCTTAAAAGACCCTAAGAAATTCCAGCGCTTAGGCGGGAGATTTCCTAAAGGAGTTCTATTGGTTGGCCCTCCCGGGTGTGGTAAGACCCTCTTGGCTAAGGCGGTTGCCGGTGAAGCCCAAGTTCCCTTTTTCAGTATTAGCGGTTCTGACTTTGTAGAGATGTTCGTAGGTGTCGGGGCTTCTCGGGTAAGAGATTTATTCGAGCAGGCTAAGAAGGCTGCCAAGATAGAGAATAAGGGATGTATTATTTTTATTGATGAGATAGATGCTGTTGGACGACAGCGTTTTGCTGGGGTAGGCGGAGGCCATGATGAGAGAGAGCAGACCTTGAATCAACTTCTTACTGAGATGGATGGTTTCCAAACTCAAGCCGGGATAATTGTTATGGCTGCAACTAACCGGCCTGATGTTTTAGACCCGGCGCTTCTTAGACCGGGTAGATTTGACCGCCACATCATAATTTATGCTCCTGACATTAAAGGAAGAGAAGAAATTTTAAAGGTTCACACTAAGAAGGTAAAATTAGCTAAAGACGCTGATTTAGCTGCAGTAGCTAAGAAGACTCCGGGTTTCTCAGGTGCAGATTTAGAGAATCTTTGTAATGAAGCTGCACTCTTAGCAGCTAGGCACGATAAGGCCGCTGTTGAGCAGTCAGAGCTAGAGGAATCTATAGAGAGGGTGACGATGGGGCCGGAGAAAAAAAGCCGGATAATTTCTAAGCATGAGAAAGAATTAACTGCTTTTCATGAAGCTGGGCATGCTTTATTGTCTTTACTAATTCCTGAAGTTGACTCTATGACCAAGGTTTCAATTATACCCCGGGGTATGGCTGGCGGATATACATTTTCACCTCCCAAAGAGGATAGATGGTATAGGTCCAAGAAAGAGCTTTTAGGGACAATAACTGTTGCTTTAGGCGGAAGAGCCTCTGAAGAGATAAATTTAGGAGATATTACTACTGGGGCTATGAATGATTTAATGGAGGTTACGCGCATAGCCAGAAAGATGGTCTGTGACTATGGGATGAGTGAACGAGTGGGTAACTATACCTTAGGACGTAGCCACGGTCCAATATTTTTAGGAAGAGATTTGGTTCATGAGAAGGATTATAGCGAAGAAACAGCTAAGATTGTTGATGAAGAAGTAAAACACATCGTTGATGAGTGCCATGAACGGGCCAAAAAGTTAATTGAGAGCAACAAGAAAAAACTAAAATTATTAGCTAACGCTTTATTAGAGAAAGAAGTATTAGATGATGAAGAGGTTAAGCGTATAATTAACTTAAAAGATGAGGATAACCCCCCTAAAAGTAAGAAATGAAGAAGAAGCCCGAAAAATAATGTCTTCTATGGGCGTAAGCCCTGAGGGTGTAAGAATTTTATCCCCCAAAAGCATATATACAGCATTTAAAATCGAAGGGATCAAATCTTGGGAAGCAAATATAATAAAGCAACAACTTCTTTCTTTAGGAAGTGACGCAGCCCTGGAGCGGAAAGCTTTAATAAAGAATATAAAGACCTCTGTTCTTATTTTTGGAAGCTTAAGCCAATTAAAGAAGCTCTCTGAAAAATTAAAAGATCAACCTTTTGCCCTAAAAGAGGTTTCTCAAAGTATTTCTGATTATTTGAACAACTTGGATAAAAAAGAACTTATCTTTAAGGCTAGAGGTAAAGTGCTAAAAATCAAGAAGCCGATTATCTGCGGGATCATAAATGCCACTGATGATTCTTTTTCCGGAGATGGGCTACTGAGTAAAGTTCAAAGTTCAAAGTCCAAAGTCCAAAGTTTAGCTTTGAAGAAGGCGGAGAGGATGGTAAAAGCCGGGGCAAAGATAATAGACATGGGCGGAGAATCAACAAGGCCTTTTTCAAAGCCATTAGACGCCGGGAGTGAGATAAAGAGGGTTACCCCAGTTTTAAAGGCTTTGCGCAAGAATTTTAAAAAGACTCTTCTGTCTATAGATACCTATAAGTATTCAGTAGCAAAAGTAGCTGTAGACGAGGGGGTAGATATAATTAATGACATTACAGCCCTAAGGAGTAGCCCTCGAATAGCGTCTCTGATTAAAAGATATAAATTAGGGTGTGTATTAATGCATATGAAGGGGAAGCCTAAGACTATGCAAATAAAGCCTCGTTATAAAGATGTAACAGCGGAGATAATTGATTTCTTCAAGGAAAGATTGAAGTTTTGCGATCAAAGAGGTATAAATAAGAGTCAGATTCTTATTGATCCTGGGATAGGGTTTGGTAAGCGTCTGGAAGATAATACCAAGATAATTAATGAGCTTTACAAATTTAAGGTTTTGGGGCTGCCGATTTTTTTAGGGTTGTCTCGTAAATCTTTTATTGGTAAGATACTTAATGTAGATACCGAGGAGCGTTTAGTAGGAACAATTGCCGCTAGCGTGATTTCTCTTGCTAAGGGTGCTAATATTTTAAGGGTACATGATGTGGAAGAAACTATCCAGGCTATAAAAGTAGCCTCAAAAATTACTAATAACTGATGGATTTTTTAGGACTCCTAAAATGGAAAGCTATAGTTGAGATATTGATCCTATGGATGGTTGTCTATAGGATATTTCTGTTTTTAAAAGGCACAAAAGCTGTTTACCTATTGAGAGGTATAGTTATTTTGGTAATTTCTCTGCTTACTTTTCAGATGTTAGGTTTACCGGTCCTAACCCGTCTGCTTACCTACCTTTTTGCTTTCTTTCTGATTCTTATAGTTATTATTTTTCAGCCCGAGCTAAGGGAAGGCCTTATACACTTAGGTAAACGTCATATTTTCTCTATTGAACCCAAAAGGGAAGAGATTGAGAAGACTTTACGCGAAATTGTTTCTGCAGTGGGGGCTCTTTCTCGTAAGAAACAAGGAGCTCTTATTGCCATAAAGAGGGAAATAGGTCTTAAACGGTATATCGAGAGTGGGGTAATTTTGAATGCTGAGCTTACAACAGAGTTATTGCAAAACATTTTTTATCCTTCAGCACCATTACATGATGGCGGAGTAGTGGTTGATGAAACAACAGTAATATCTGCCTCCTGTCTTTTTCCGCTTAGTGATAATCCAAGCTTAGAGAAGACTTTAGGCATGCGCCATCGGGCAGCAGTAGGTCTTTCTGAGAATTCGGACGCACTTGTGGTATCAGTTTCGGAAGAAAATGGCACAGTATCTTTGGCTATAAACGGACAGTTAACTCGGAATCTAACGCCTAATGATTTACTTACTATCCTTAAAGGGCAATTAGCAAAATCTCGCTAAAATAAACCTAAATAATGGAAATCCGATTACAATCAGGGAGGATATAGATATGGAGTTTTTGAAGAAGATAAGTATTAAAAGAGCAATTATGCATAACTTCTGGCTTAAGCTCATGGCTTTAGTTATTGCTATTCTTGTTTGGCTTTATGTGAGTGGCGCAATTACTGGCGGGGGAAGGATTATATGAACCCCGCCCTTCCTAGGAAATATAGGTCAGATGTTGGAAGGAAGGGCGAGGCAAAGTTAGGCGTTAACGTTGACCATGTGGCAACTTTAAGGCAAGCCCGGGGCAACACAGCTTATCCTGATCCAGTAGTAGCAGCCCTCTTGGCAGAGTATGCCGGATGTGATTCAATAGTTGTTCACTTAAGAGAGGATAGAAGGCATATAAAGGAACGGGATGTGATTTTTATTAAAGAAGCTGTAAAGATTCCTTTGAATCTAGAGATGTCTACCTCTAAAGATATTGTTGATTTTGCTTGTAAGGTAATTCCTCAACAGGCAACTTTAGTTCCTGAGAAGAGACAAGAGTTGACCACCGAAGGCGGGCTTGATCTTATAAAGAATAATGAGAAGGTAGCTGGGGTGATAAAGAGGTTAAAGAAAGCCGGAATAAAGGTTAGTTTGTTTATTGACCCTATAAAGAAAAAAATTAAGGCAGCCAAGGATTTAGGTGCAGATCTTATTGAGATTAATACCGGTGCTTTTTCTGAAGCCAAGAATAAAACCTCTCTAAACAAGGAAATCAGAAAGATAAGAGAAGCGGCAAAGTTTGGTAAGAGCGAGGGTTTCTTCGTTGCTGCCGGCCATGGGCTTGGTTATGAGAATTTAGGAGAGATAATAAAGATAAAAGAGATAGAGGAGTTCAATATCGGGCATTCAATAATTTGCCGTTCGGTTTTTATTGGGATTACTCAAGCTGTTGAGGAAATGATCTCCCTATTAAAAAATAAGAAATAAAAGATGGTTGTGGGCGTAGGTATAGATATAATACAAATAGAGAAGATTAAGAGGTCGATAGAAAAGTGGGAGGGTAGCTTCTTAGACCGCGTATTTAATTCTGAAGAATTAAAGAATATTCTCAAAGGCAAGATGTATTACCAGCGCCTTGCTGCTCGTTTTGCAGCTAAGGAGGCGGTAATAAAGGCAATTTCAAAAGAGCACCCTTTAGCTTTGACTGATATTCTTATTCTCAATAGGGAGAATGGTGCTCCTTATTGTAAATTTAAAAAAGATATTGGTATTGATATTTTTCTTTCTATAACCCATATTGAAGACTATGCGGTTGCCTGTGCAGTTGCTCAAGAGAAAGCCTGATACCCATAAAGGGGATTACGGGCATATTTTAATTATTGGAGGCTC
>CAZPYY010000031.1:0-1227 GCA_964590995.1 uncultured Planctomycetia bacterium
ATTTTGCTGTCCAGCTGTTTTCTCAGAAGGCAGGCTTACGCGCATCCTTGACTTTTTATCAAAATATGGTATTAAGAGGAGGAGGCAAAATGATACCATCACTAAAAGCTAGAAGACTCACCGTTAAAGAGCATCTCAACATAATCTTCTGCAGACACATTGCAACAATCATAATCCTCACTATTGGCTTTGGGACCTTTGCCTTTTTTGTCCAGAGGAATGTCCCTCTGCACACCATAGCCGGCCTTATCCTCAGTGTAGTCTTAAGTTATCTTTTAGAATCTTTAGATTCAACACTAAAGACTTCCGAAGATGTAGAGCACTGTGCGCGGTTACCTTACTTAGGGTATATCCCTTCAATAGAAAAAGAGCTCAAGAATAGAAAGGATGCTGATTTAGCATCTCACCATAGATACTATTCTTATGTAGCTGAAGCCTTCAGAAAGGCTAAGACAACACTTTTGGCTGCTTGCTCTGCAGAAAATCCGCCTAAGACTTTTGTGGTTAGTAGTTTTATACCTAAAGAGGGCAAGAGCTTTGTGGCTACAAATCTTGCTATAACCTTTGCAGCCGCTGGAGAGCTAACGCTGTTAATTGATGGAGATTTGAGAAAGGGCAGGCTCAATGAAATCTTTAATATCGATAACGAGAGAGGACTGTCTAATGCTTTAGCCGGAGCGTCTTCTTTTCATGAAGCAGTAATCCCGACTAATATAGAGAACCTTTCCTTGCTGCCTTTGGGTGTGGCATCTCCTAATCCCATTGAGTTATTAAAAACAGATAAGATAAAAGCGATTCTACAGGAAGCCGGAACAAAGTTTAAAAAAATAGTTATTGATACCCCTCCGGTATTAAGCGTTACCGACGCCCTTATTTTTGGTGGTGAATGCGATGGTTTAATCTTTGTGATTAAGGCCGGTGCTACCCCTTTCCAGCACATTATAGACGCTCAAAAAATTATTGGGGATAGAGTAAAAATCCTAGGCGCACTATTAAATGGCGTAGACGTTAGAAGGGGCCGGTATTAACCCCGGATAACTGCTAAATTCCTACAACCAGTCACTTAAACTTTATTATAGATTTTTCTTAGGACTTTGATATAATTTAGATACTTTTGGCGGCGTAGCTCAGGCTGGTAGAGCAAACGGCTCATACCCGTTGCGTCAGTGGTTCAAGTCCACTCGCCGCCATAGTCTTTATTTGTTTGAAAACGGCGTGGCCGAGTGC
>CAZPYY010000031.1:1327-12010 GCA_964590995.1 uncultured Planctomycetia bacterium
TGCTTCGCAGCCCTGCGACTTCGTCGCAGATTGCATACAAGTCCACTCGCCGCCATAGTCTTTATTTGTTTGAAAACGGCGTGGCCGAGTGCCGTAAGGTAAGAGGTAATTTAAAAACAGTCTTGGATGCAATAATTGCTGCTTCGCAGCCCTGCGACTTCGTCGCAGATTGCATACAAGTCCACTCGCCGCCACCATATTGATAATCTGGCAGAGTGGCGGTGTAAACAAGCTTCATCATCAAGCGTAAGCCTAATACATTCTTGGAGGCAATAATGCCCTTCGGGCGCTTCGCCTGCGGCGAAGATTGCCTGCAAGTCCAGTCACCGCCATAGTTTTCATTCTTCCGCTTTATGCGACAGGCGATACTTCAAACTTTTCCTAACACACAAATAGCCATTGACAAAGCTGAAAGGGCAATATATACTATGTTCGATAAAGAGAACATTTGTTCGACAAAGAGAACATAAGATGAAATTACATAACAATCTCGATGAGATATTAAACCAGGCTTCTAAGATAAAGGTACTCCGTTTTCTTTTTGCCGAGAAGGATGAGTATACAGGAAGGGGTATAGCTAAGGGTATAAGCATGAGTCCTTCAGCTACCCATAAGGTTCTTGGTGAGATGAGAGCAGCAGGTATATTAAATGCCAAACGGAAGGGGAATGCCATATTATATAAACTTAAAGAAAATAACTATTTTGTTAAAAGACTTTTAGCAGTATTGTTTGAGCGGGAAAAATCTGTTTACGGCGATGTGGTTGCTTTTATTAAAAAGGGGTTGCTCAAACATAAAAAAGAGGTAATTTCTCTGTGCATATTTGGCAGTGTTGCCATCGGAGCTGACACCCCTAGAGGCGATATAGATTTGTTGGTTGTGATTAAAAGCCTATCAGCTAAGAATAGAATCAATAATTCTCTTGATAATATGAGCATTGATTTCGCCAAAGAATTTGGGATAGCCTTATCGCCATATATTCTTACCGGAACAACTTTTAAAAAACGCTATTCAAGGAAACAAAGATTGGCGGTATCTATCCTAAAAAATTATAGATTAATATATGGCGAGCCGCTGGAGAGGGTTATAGCATGAGCGCGGCAAAGCTTTCTAAAATAAGGCAAGTTAATAATAGCGATTATCCTATTTACCTTAAAAAAGCCAAAGAATTCTATGCTACTATGTATCAAGCTGAAAAATCCGAAAACTGGAATGCTGTAGGCTTAAATGGCGTACATTGCGTGATTTCTTTAATAGACGCCACTCTGGTTAAGTATTCTGGCTTACGTTCGTCTGACGAAGACCATTCCAAGGTGGTTGATTTGTTAACCTCTTCTGTGGCAAATAGAATAAAGGATGTTAGCCAGAAGGCTCAGACCGCAAAGCGAGTAATAGCCAAGAAGAACACTGTAGCTTATGAAAACCGAAACTTTTTCAAAAGAGAAGCCTTAGATATGATAAAACAGGTGCAGCGGTTTTACGATTGGGCAATTAGACAGCTTTAATAAAATAGAAAGGAGGCGAGAGGTTTCAAGAAAATACTAAAGTTAATGAATTCTTGAAGGCTCATACCCGTTGCGTCAGTGGTTCAAGTCCACTCGCCGCCATGCCTTTTCCTTCAGCTAAAGTATTCCTTCCCCAGAGTAAATTTCAAAGATATTTAGTTGTCGGCTAGTCATTCTCATATATCGACCACTATGAGGGTTATTTGGTCACAGAGGTAAACAAATTAAAATGGGGCGTAGAAAAGTGTCATTGAGCACTTAAATAAAACACTTGACAAATACGTAAATATATTGTATATTTAAATTGTACTAAATCGTACAATAAATTGCATTAATTTGTACAATAAATTGTATGAATTCATACAAAAAGGAACATTTATGGAGTATAGATTGAATAAAGAAAGCTTGTTGACTATTATTAGTGGGTGGAATGCGTTTCTAAAAAAAGAAATCCACTTAATTGCGTGTGGAGGAACTGCATTAACTTTGTTGGGGGTTAAACCTTCGACAAAAGATGTTGACTTTATTGTGCCAGTGGAAAAAGAGCATGATTACTTAATTGAAGTTTTGCAAAAAGTGGGGTATGGGCTTAAAACTGGTAGTGGATGGAGTAAAGATAATATTTATATATTTGATTTGTACAAAGGTAACAAAGTGCATACAACGGAATTATTAAAGTCGCCTCTTGAGGAGGGTAACAATATTTTATTAAAAGAATTCTCTCACATATATGTTGGGATACTAAATTATTACGATATCATCACTAGTAAGCTGTTTAGGGGAACGGGTGCTGATTTCGATGATTGCTTGCTTCTAGTCAAAGCTAAAAAGGAAGAAATAAATATAGAAAGACTTAAAAAGCATTTTTTAGAAACGGCATCATATGATACTTCAGAAGAGAAAGTGAGGAAAAATTTAGATAGTTTGCTAAGAATTATTAAAAAGAAAGGAATATATGGAAAATGAAAAATTACTAAAAGAATTAGCTTTGTTAGGTCTTCCGCTGTTTGAAGCAGAGAAATACGTAGATGTTAATAAAGTTCTTTCTGATGTAGTAAGAAGCAACAATGTCCGCTTGTGGGAAAGCTTCCCTCTCTTGTTAGTTAATGCGAATGAAAAAAATGAATTTGGGTATAACGAAGTATTCAATTCACTGGGAAGCTACTCAGAAAAAACGACATTTAGAAGCCTTTTTTTATTATCGCTTGCTTTTTATCATCATTGGCATTTGGGGTTTGGGTGGACAAAAGAAGTATATCAAAACTTATTATCTTCTAACGAAGAAGAATATAATTATTTTTTAAATAGTTTAAAAAACGAACAACAAGTAGAAGTATCTCAACGGAGATTGAATTTCGAAAGGATGAAACAGGTATTTGATAATTATTTTAAAAAAGGCGAAGCAAGCGTAAAGAATTTGAGAGTTGAACGTGAAACTTTAAGTCTAGAATATGCGTTGTCACAGCTTTTTACCTTCAAACAAAAGGAGCTCTTTCTGAAAAAATTTAAAGGGGAGAAACTGACAAAAACAGAAAAGGAATACTTTTCGCGCGTAGTGAAGAAAAAAGTTCTTGCCTTGGCTAACTCCGAAGCACACCGTTTAGCACGAGAGTTTGTAAATAAGTTTTAAAATGTGTTCATCCTCGGTTATATGTAGCGGGGCTATATGTTTATTAGATAGATAGGTGGCGCGGAAGCACCTTTGCTTTCAGAAACAAAATTATCGTTGACAGTCAAGATGGATAGGTATAAAAAATAAAGGAGGTGAGAGGCTTCAAGGAAATACTAAAGTTAATGGATTCTTGAAGGCTCATACCCGTTGCGTCAGTGGTTCGAGTCCACTCGCCGCCATATAAAAGAGGAACAAATATCGGATTATGATTGAACAGGTTCAAAAAGACCACCTTACAGGATTTTTCTTAAGAGAGGCCTTAGATTCTTTTCTGAATAAGCTCATGGCTGAGGCTGATTCTGATGGTAAGAGTTTTTCAATAGCCCTCATTGATTTAGATAAATTTAAAAGATATAATGATAAATTCGGTCATCTCTTTGGAGATGAAGTCTTAAAGTATGCAGCTGGAATCTTTCGGTTAACCTTTTATGGAGATCCGCGCTATTATTACCGTTACGGAGGCGACGAGTTCATCATAATATTCCCTGACACTGGGGCTCAAGAGGCTGGCCATTTTTTGCATCAATGTATCTATAATACCTTCCAACAACCATTTTTGTTTAAAAATAACTTTTACAAAATCACCATGAGTTTTGGTGTTGCTTCATACCCTCGCGATGGGAAGACAAGAGAGGAGTTAGTCAGGAAAGCTGACGAGGCGATGTATTATTCAAAGCGTACCGGCACTAATCAAGTTACTCTAGCTAGCAACCTCTCTCATTTAAAGATGTGGAAATGGACTATAATTCTCAGTGTTATAGCTAGCCTTGTTTTGGTTGGACTTATAACTTATAAATTTACCTTCAAAACAATTATTAAGCCTACGGTGCGGGGGGTTAAGAATATAAAGATAGTTACTAAACCTGGCGACCTAGACCTAGTCATTCTAAAAAACGGAAGCTTATATGAAGGAAGGATCATCAAGGAAGCTGACGATATGGTAGTACTAAACCTATACATGGGAAAAGGCCAAGGCACCATGAGCTTTAAAAAATCAGAAATACTAAAGATAAAGTATGGCAGTGCCGGGCTACACGATGGGGAGATCAAACCATCCCAACCAGAATAAAATAACCCTTAAATACAAAAAGGAGGCCTAAGGTGGATATAGAAGTAAAGAAACCTAGCCAAGAAGAGTTAAAGAGTTTAGGCGTTGAGGCTTGGCCTGTTTGGGAGAAAGAAGCTAGCAGCTTTGATTGGCATTATGATTCAAAAGAGGTCTGTTATTTTCTAGAAGGGGAGGTAGAGGTAGAAAAACCAGGCGGAGAAAGAGTAAGGATTGAAAAGGGGGATTTGGCGACCTTTCCTCAGGGGCTAAGCTGCAAGTGGCATATTAAAAGAAAAGTAAAGAAGCACTACAACTTCAGCTAGATTAAGCAGAAGTTGTTTTCTGTTTCTTACCTTTCCTTAAGAAATGTTTTGCACGCTGGGTAAGCTTCTCGTAAGGGATTTCCCCTTTTGAGCATCGTTTAGCTTCTCTACGAGCCTTTTTAGTCTTTTTCTTATGGATCTTTTTTAGTTCACGTTTTGGTCTTCCCATAGGGCTCCCTGCCTGCCGGCAGGCAGGCTATACTCTAAAGATTATTTATAGAAAACACTTTTTGTCAAGTTATTTCTCGGAAGCACTTGCTATTCTCGGATAAATATTTTGTTGCTTAAATCGACTTTTCTTCATATAATAATAGCCTGATGGATGGATTTTGGGAAGGAATAAGTACAAATAAGGCTTTCTGGGCGATAATTTTCAGTGCTATAGCTGCCCAGGGCCTAAAGATTATCTTGGGGGTAATAAAGGAAAGGAGATTTAACTTTTATTGGCTTCTCGGTACAGGGGGGATGCCGTCTACCCATAGTGCTGCTGTAGTATCCCTGGTTGTCTGTATTGGTAAAGAGCTGGGTAGCTCTTCGCCTTTTTTTGCCCTAAGTATACTCTTTGCTTTGATTACTATGTTTGATGCTCAGACTTGGCGGCGCTCTATAGGATTCCAAGCCAAGATTCTTAATAAAATAATGGTGGACTTTCAGGAAGGAAAGAAAATCAGAGAAGATAGATTAAGAGAGTTAGTCGGACACACCCCGATAGAGGTTCTTATGGGTGCCCTTGTCGGAGTGGCTATTACTTTTATGCTTTACCGTTAGAAAGGAGTTTTCATGAAAAAAATACATATAGGTATTATAGTCGGCGGAATTATTGTAGCAATTATATTGGCTTTGAGCCTATCATCTAAGAGCGAAAAAGGCCAAGGCGCTATTTCGAAGATACCTTCCTTAGAGGATGCCGGAGATGCCTTTGGCAGCGGTAAACTTCTAGAAGCAAGGGCTCTCTATAAAAATGCAGTGGAGAATGTTACCGATGCGAACAAGCTAAAGAAGATTCAAGAAAGAGTAGAGGATATAAGCATTAAACTTATCCTTTCACCAATTATAGATGAGTGCAGTACTGAGTATGTAGTCCAGCCTAGAGATGCTTTGGTAAAAATCGCCAGGAAGTTTGGCACCACAGTAAATCTTATAAAGAGATCAAATAACTTATCCTCAGACACAATCCGGCCAAGCCAAAAGTTGAAGATAAACACCTGTAAGTTTTCTATAGTTGTAGACAAATCTCAAAATCTCCTTTTCTTAAAGAGAAAAGGCGAAGTTGTTAAGACATGTACTGTCTCTACCGGCAAAGATAATTCAACTCCTACCGGGAATTTTTATATTGATAGAAATAAGCTTATAAAGCCTACTTGGTATAAGACTGGTGCGATTATCCCCCCAGATAGTCCAGATAATATTCTTGGTTCAAGGTGGATGGGTTTAGGAGGAGTTGATGATGGCGGGGTAGAGATAGAGGGCTATGGCATCCACGGTACAACCAAACCCAATGATTTAGGAAAACAAATTACCTTGGGTTGTGTGAGGATGAAGAATGAAGACATAGAAGTTTTATTTGATATTGTTCCTGTTGGTACTGAAGTAATCATCATCGATTAAGATTGGAGCGGGAAAGCTTATGATGCAGAGTTGGGATTTTGAAAAACCGATTATTGAGTTAGAGAGAAAGATAGAGGGGCTAAAAAAGTTCTCTGAAGACAAGGCTGTAGACCTCTCTTCAGAGATTATTGATTTAACCGAGAAGTTAAAGAATCTTAAAAAAGAGATTTACTCTAAGCTTTCCCCTTGGCAGAAAATTCAGATTTCTCGCCATCCTGAGCGACCAACCACTCTTGATTATATTGGTATGATAATGAGAGATTTTATCCCTTTAGCCGGGGATCGTCTCTTCGGAGAAGATAAAGCACTCTTAACTGGCTTTGCAATGTTGGGTCAAAGAAAGATTGCTGTTATCGGCCATCAGAAGGGTAAAGATACTAAAGAGAACATTGAGAGGAATTTTGGATGTGCTCATCCTGAAGGGTATCGCAAAGCAATGCGGATAATGCGTTTGGCCGAACGCTTCGATATGCCAGTTGTATGTCTTATCGATACTCCTGGTGCTTATCCTGGGGTTGGAGCTGAAGAACGGGGGCAAGCTCAGGCTATTGCTGAAAACATAAGAGACATGTTTTCTATAAAGGTACCGGTTTTAGTTACAGTTATTGGTGAAGGAGGCAGCGGAGGAGCCCTGGGCATTGGAGTAGGAGATAGGGTTTTAATTATGGAGTATGCTTATTATTCAGTAATATCTCCTGAAGGGTGCGCAGCTATCTTGTGGAAAGATGCATCCAAGAGAGAAGAGGCAGCAAAGGTTTTAAAACTAACTGCTCCCGATCTTCTTAAGATCGGTATAGTTGATGAAATCATTCCTGAGACTGAAGGCGGGGCCCATAGAGGGCCAGAGCATTCAGCCCAGAATCTCAAAAGTGCGATCAATAAAAACCTAGATGAACTTTCAGGTCTTTCTGTAGAGACGCTACTAGATCAGAGATACCAGAGGTATAGAAAGATGGGAATTTTTGATGGATGAATATTCAGAAGTTAATAATCTTAGGTATTTTAAAAGAAGGCCCTAAACACGGCTACGAGATAAAAAAAATAATCAAAAAAGAATTAGGAATTTTTGCTTCTTTGGAAAATAAGTCTATTTATTACCCTCTTAAGATAATGGAAAAAGGGGGAGAGATAAAAAAGAACACCACTAAAGAAAGGGGTCGATTAGAACGACATGTTTACTCACTTACTGCTCGGGGCAATAAAGAATTCCTCAAGCTGGCCATGGAGGCTTTGCTTTCCCAGAAACGTCCTTTTATTGATATAGACATTCCCTTATACTTCTTGCCTTATCTAGAGAAGAAAAAGGTCTTTGCCCACCTACGCCTAAAGAAAAGATTTTTGGAGAAAGTTAAGGGATGGCTGAGTGACAACCTTAAAGGGAAAGACGAATTCTCTCCCCACCAAAGGCTTCTCTTGAAGCACCACCTTAACCTCTTGAACGCAGAAGACAGTTTCGTTAACGAGGTTATCAAGCTCGTTAAAGACTATTAAAATAGGCACTTTTTGAGTAGTTCAAAGGTTTTTTGAGAGATAATTGATATAAGCTATCTAAAATGGTAAAATTTAATTAGGGGTTATAGGCACTGAATAAAAGGGGATAAATCTATGCTAAGGAAAGAGAAAGCTTTTACTTTAATTGAAGTGATGATAGTCACCGGAATTTTAGTAGTGCTTTTGCCGGCCTTACTACAAAGTATTGTTGGCTATTCTATGCTCAACGCTGCAACCAGAGACAGGGTTATCGCTACTGCAGATTGTCGTCTTATCGTTGAGCAGATCCGGAGTGTTTCTAAGACGGCATCAGCGCTCTCAGACATTACAAGTGCTGACTGGACTAATTGGGCCGCTAACAATGGAGTCAATAATTTACCTGCAGAAGCGGTAGCTGTGACTTATACTGATTTAGATGGTAGCGGCGATCCTTTCGATGATGATCCTTTAGCAATCACAGTAACCGTTACTTGGCAGACTCAAGAAGGCAGAGTAGATAATATGAGTTTTTCTACCCTGGCTACATTGTATTAAACAAGGAAGGACTTGATGGAAAATAGAAGAAAAGGATTTACTCTTGTAGAGATATTAGTTTTGGTAGGCGTTCTTAGCATTATTGTCGGGTCTGTCCTGAGGGTGGCATCTAGTTGGCAGCGTTCCTGGAATATTGGTAAGGTGCAGATGGATGTTCAATCCCAGGCCCGTCGGGCAATGGGTGAAATAACCGAGGAGCTTAGCCAAACAAGTCAGGACAGAGTAAACATTAATGTTGCTGGGGATGTGATTACTTTTCAGCTCCCCAATGACGATTATGCCGGAGGTGCATTTACCTGGGGGGATCAGATTCAATATTCCTTAATTGCCGGGCCAGCAGGCATTAGCCAGCTCCTACGTACTAACTTAAATACTAATCAGACAGAAGTTCTGGCCAGTTATATTAATGCAATGCAGTTTACTCTCACTAGCGGAGTAATTAGTATGCAGTTGACAGTAAATAAAACTCCTGAAGGAGGAGGAACCCCGGTAACAATGCAATTGGATACTCAGGTGAGCTTAAGGAATTTGTAGGGCTAGAGAATTGAGAGGTGAGTAGAATGAGTGCGCCGAGTAAAGCGTATAAGTTCTCGCTGATGACCTGTCTGCCGAAGCCTTGGCGTAGGCAGGGAGTTCAGCTTGGGCAAAGGTTAGCCGCCAGCCCAAAACCAATTTCCACATTTAAGGAGGTAACGAATTAAATGGTGCTGGAAGGAGGGAGATATCAGGATACAACGCAAGTGAAGGGATTGAGCCCCGAAATCCACCAACGTTTCGGAAGTCAACGCTGTTCATTTTGGCATAGACAGTACTCTGGCAACCGCAAAAGGCAAGGTTGTCAGAATCCGACGGGGTCTAAGACCGTATCAAGATATCAAAGAATTAATATGAACTCGGGAGAGCCAATGTATTTCCTAAAAGAATGCGGTATCAAGCCTATAAATGGCAAGACACCGCAAGATATTATACATTGGCAGTCGGACTACTCCATAGTATCGATGAAGTCTTGTAATGGGGACGGAGAGAAGGGAGTAGCAGTAATGCCAGAGATACGAGGGAAACATCTGCCAAACGCAGAATTGGAGAACAGATGAAAACAAAACTCCAATCTCTAACTCAGCGAGCCAAAGAAAATCACCAGAATAAGTTTACATCATTAGCTCACCTGCTAACAGAGGATTTTCTCAAAGGCTGTTTTTGGGAGCTTAAAAGGGATAAGGCTTCCGGAATAGACGGAGTAAGGGTTAAGGAATATGAGGTTAACTTAGAGGAGAAGCTTAAAGAGTTAGTAGTAAGGCTAAAAGCAAAGAAGTATAAGCCCCAGCCGGTCAGACGAGTCTACATACCAAAAATAGACGACAGTAAGCGAAGGCTGGGAATTCCCACAGTTGAGGACAAAATTGTCCAAATGGGAATTAAGAAAATCCTTGAAGCAATCTTTGAAGTTGACTTCATAGATGTATCTTACGGGTTTCGTCCTAACAGAAGTTGTCATACGGCATTGGATATGCTGAATAAGACAATAATGACCAAACCGATTAACTATGTAGTGGATATGGATATTAAACAATTCTTTGATACCATAGACCACCAGTGGTTAATGAAATGCTTAAGACAGAGAGTAAAAGACACAAGCTTATTGCGGTTAATTACCCGCTTCTTAAAAGCAGGAATAATGGAAGAAGGTAAACTCATCAAAGCAGACAAAGGCACACCGCAAGGCGGGGTATTAAGCCCTTTGCTTGCCAATATTTACCTTCACTACATATTAGACCTGTGGTTTGAAAGAAAAGTAAAGAGTAAGCTAAAAGGCTATGCTAAGCTTATCCGTTATGCCGACGACTTTGTAGTTTGCTTCCAAAGCGGCAAAGAGGCAAAGGAATTCGGTAAAGCCCTAAACATAAGGCTTAGTAAGTTTGGTCTTGAAGTCACTGAGAGCAAATCAAGAATAATAGAGTTTGGCAGATATGTCTGGCAGAAAGCACAGCGAGAAAACAGGAAAGCGGCAACATTTAACTTTTTAGGTTTTACTCACTATTGCGATAAGACCAGAAAAGGTAAATTTAAGTTAGGACGTAGAACAGCAAGAATAAAGTTCAGGCAAAAGATAATAGCTATGAATGAGTGGCTAAAGAAAGTCCGAAACCTAATAGAGCTGAAAGAGTGGTGGAAAGTGCTGAGAATGAAACTATTTGGGCACTATCGCTACTATGGGATAAGCGGTAACATACGGGAATTAAGAAAATTCTACACCCAAGTATCCAAGCTCGCTTATAAGTGGATAAACAGGCGAAGCCAAAAGAAAAGTTACACCTATAAGCAATATTGCCGCTTTAAGAAATACAACCCATTGCCTGAACCGAAGATATATCACTTAACATATGCCCTGTCATCGTATTAGAGGAAGCATTATTGAGGAGCCGTGTGTGGGAAATCTGCAAGCACGGTTCTGTGAGGGGCGTTAAATAACCGAAGGAGGTTACAAAAGATGTCTACTCGACA
>CAZPYY010000032.1:0-11380 GCA_964590995.1 uncultured Planctomycetia bacterium
AAGTAATCTCTCCCTGAGCAAGTTTGTAATTCTTATCTGCGGCACTAAGCTCGTTTTCTAATTTAGCCCGCTCGTCGGTTAAAGCCAGCATCTGGTTTTTAAGACTGTCTTTGATTGTCCCCCAAAAGGTTTCAAGCTCTTCGTTCAAAGCGGTATTTTTCTTCATTGTAAGCTCAAGGTCATTATTCAATTCCCCGATTTCGCTCTTTAACCTCCTCTGTTCATCCTTTAAAGTGATAATTTGTCCTTTAAGGGTATTTTTTTCAGAGATGCTCTGCTCCAGCCTGGCTTGCAAGTCTCCAATTGAAGCGGTTTTTCCGGCAAGCTCCGCCTCCGGGCCACCCCTGGCCTTATCCAGAGCCCGAAGCTTTTTGGCTAAAGTACGGTTTCTTTCTTTAACTAGATCATAGCTCGTATTTAGCCGCTTAAGCTCCTTCCTCATATTAGCGCAATCAGCCCTTAAAGCCTTTATCTGCTTTTTAAACTTATTTTTCTTGGCGCTTACCTGGGTAAGCTTATCCTGGATATATTTCGCAGCCGCTTCCTTCTTTACGATAGTCCGCTCTAACTTTGCTTTAGCCTTATCTAAGGCTTTTATCCTGGCTTCCAAAGTCTTGTTCTCCTGAGCAAGCTCGCTTAGCTGGCTGCTAAACGGGCCCTTTGACTCCTGATGGCCTGTTTTCCGCTTCTGCCATACTTCTGCGCTTTCAGCTTGGGCATAAGGAAAACAGGCTAAAGATAAGGCTATAACAATAGATAAGAACTTTAATCTGAAATCATTATTCATAATCCCCCCGCATTTTATGTAATAGAAGCGGGCCTACGCAGATATCTACGCTGATTTACGCTCACCATTCTTAGCGTCTATCCGCGTTGTAATCCGCGTCGTTCTGCTTCTATCTTCAATAATTTAACCTCCACTTAAGATATCCAAACCAACCGGCCTGGGTTTTTTTATGTCTTTTGTAGGCAAGACTAATTTTTTATAGATCTTTCTTGCCTTGGCAGCAAACTTGCTTTCGGGATAATCCGAGATTAAAACAGCGAAGACATCCTCAGCCATATCATAATCTTTGAAATCCTTATAGTGAATCATTCCGACCCGATATACTGCTTCAGCTGCCCGGTCACTCTTAGGAAATACTGTGGCAATATGTTCATAGACATTTAGAGCTTGAGTCTTTCTAAAAGTTTTACTTTTGCGAATACTCTCTATACCCCTACCCTTGTCTAAGGCCCTAGCTTTATCAAATAGGTTTTCAACAAGTACAAGTTTTCCGGTCGTCTCAAGAGTACCATAAGCATCTTCTCTGGCAATAACCTTCTCTCCTAAACGCTTTCTCTCCTCTTGTGACCGTAAAATCTTTGGGGTAATAAATACTGCTAATTCTATCTGCTCTACTGTCTTAGAAGATCGGGAGAAGAGCCTTCCCAATATAGGAATATCTCCTAAAATAGGGATCTTCTCATGAGTCTCATTATCAGTATTCTTAATTAACCCGCCGATAACCAAAGTTTCACCCTCTTTTACCCGCACTGTAGTATCAGCTTCACGAGTAGTAATTCTCGGGTTATTGCCTACACTAGAAGTAGAAGAGGAAACCTCAGGATGAATCCTCATGGTAATATAGCCCTCATCATTAATAGTCGGGGTTACCCTTAAACTTGTTCCGATATCTACAAAATTAACAGTCTCAGTGGTTCCGGTGGCAGTCTGGGTTCTCTCTGAAATCGGATATCTCTCACCAATAATAATCCGAGCTTCTTCACCGTTTAGAACAGCAATAGAAGGAGAGGCCAACAGCTTAGCCTTTCCATCTCTAACCAGAGCATCTATAGTCATCGGAATGGAAAAATTCTTCATGGTAAAGGCAGTTATATTGAGCTGGTCACCGCTAAGGGTACTGTTCTGTTCGTCCATGGTCACAGTAGCAGTTAAGCGCTCAGCAAAGTAATTATCGCGGTCAAAAAGGCCGTGGCCGGGATTGTAATCAGGAGACATGGTAATACCTAAGGCAGCTAAATCAGAAGAAGTTACATCTATAATTTTAGCTTCAATTAAAACCTGCTGAGGAGCAATATCAACCTTAACCAGAAGCTCTTTGATCTTCGCGATATTCTTGGAAAAATCAGTAACAACTAAACTGTTAGACATCTCATTTATCTTAATGTTGCCCTTGGAAGAACCAACATCTCTTAAGAGGTTTAAAGCCTCAGAAGCAGTGATATACTGTAAGAAGATTACTTCGCTCTCCATATCTATTGCCTCAGGGTCGCCAGTAGTAACATAGATAATACCTTCGCGCTCAGAGAAAATAAGCCCGTTTATAGTAAGAATAGCCTCTAAGGCCTCTCTTACCGTAACATCTTTTAGGCTTATAGTCACCTTGCCCTTGACCTTAGGGCCGGTAACAATGTTTAGGTTATAGGTCCAGGAGAGCGAACGCAGGACAGTGGCTAAATCTGCATCCTTATAATCAAGGGAAATCGTCTTATCTAATTTGCTCTCAGAAACAGGCTTTTCTTCGTCTTCAGCAGAAGAAAGTACCGGCTTCCGCTCATCAGCGGCAATTTCAGCCGGAGCAATTACGAAGTTGAATATTAAAAACAAGGCTAAAATCAGAGGAGCCCCCCGGCACTTTTTCTCATGAATATTTAGATATTTCATCTTTTACCTCCTATGGTTTTATGCCGCTTACTTACCTACTTTTACCTCAATAATATATAAAAACTATTTATCCTTTCCCTTACCTCTACCTCTCACCAAAAACTGTTTACTTTCTTCACCTCTCCATATCAACTATATACTCCTCAACACCATCGCTGAAGACCACAGCGCTGGGGCGAATATCTTCAACAGTATAACTACTTACTACCGAACCTATCCGGACCACTTCGCCATTTACAATTGCCGTCGGGCTCTTGGAATCATAAGTTATGCCATCAACCTTTAGATCAGCTTCCCTATCTTTAACAGCTGATTTTGCCTTAGAAACAAATATATTCCTTGATATGGTAAGAGGTTCTGCCTCTTGAGCCTTAACCATTTCGGCAATAGGCGTCTCTCCCAAGAGGCTGGAAAGAATAAGACGGACTGCCGGACCGCCTCTGGTAACCTCTGTCTCCTCCTCGGCGATATCCAACTCTTGTATAACCAAAAACGGCGATATTGATTCCACTCTTCGAAGATAGTTAACAGTATTGATATAAGATGCCTTGAACTTCAGTTCGATATAAATACTGGGATACTCCTTACCCTCATCCAGCTTCTGGCGCACTGAAACAATCTTTAAGCCTGATCCTAACTGGACTAACTCAGTCAGAAGGCCAGAGACATTCTTTTTACTCGGAAGAGTACTTTCAATCTCACCTATCTCACCAAGCATTTTTTGACACTCACTCTCTAAGAAGCGGATATTCTGCCTTTGCTTATCTAACTGAGGTAGTTTTTCCTGAAGGCCTCTAAGCCTGGACTTTGACTTTTTGGTCTGGAATTTATACCGGGAAATACTCTTTACCATGGGTTTATGGATAAAATTAAAATAAGCACTAACAGCTATCACTGCTACCAGCCCGATTACTAAGATTTTTTCTTTGGATTTTAACTTTTTAAAATCTAATAATTTATCTGCCATACCTACCTCTTACATGCTCATATAGGCAATAATTTCAAAACTATAGAGATCAGTATTCTTACCTACATCCCTCTGGGTATAGGTAAAAGTTACATCAATAAAGTCATCTGATTTCTTTAGGGTTTCAATTAGGCTCATTACTACCTGGATATTTGATGTTGAACCGGCGATATTTATCTTATCCTCCAAATAAGAAAGCTTAGTAATCCAGATCTCCTCGGGTAATAAATTAGCTACCTCAGCAAAAACTTCAGAAAAACTCTCCGGTTGACGGGTTGACCCTTTAAGGAAAGATAATCTATCACTAAGCTCTATCTTTCTCTCTAAGAGTTGGGCTTCTTCCTGGGCTAATTTTAATTGCTGAGATTGAAGGCTGCTTAATTGATTCTGAACTAAACGAACTTCTTTGTTAGCAGCGCTCATCTCCCACCTGCTGCTGGCGACCTTTCCCACCTGGAATATCATTAGAATAAGGGCTCCAACCAATAGTGACATAGCAAACTTTACTGTCCTATTCTGTGAATGATCCTTAACCAATGCCCAGCCTTTCTTCTTTTCTCTGGGTATAAGATCGATTTGCTTACTAATAGCAGTTTTTGAGCCTATGGCTAAGGCTGCTGCAATTGTAAACTCTGAAGCTTGAGAGAGTAGATTTGCTTTTTGATCTCGGATGCTATCGGAAATCCCAAAGAATGAGAAAGGATCAACTTTTTCTACCGGAACCCCGAATCTTGCGTTTAAAAAACTATCTAATTTTTTAAGCTTGACTCCGCCACCGGATAAAATTAAACGATCAAATTTAGTAACTTGAGATTGGGTAACTTGATAGGAAAAATACTTAAAAGAATGGGTTATGTCTACTACGAAATTCTCCAGAGAAGAAATTAGGCTTCGATAAACTTCAGCCGGTTTATCTTCAGCTCCTTGAGAAGCCTTTTCCGGCTCTAAGAATACCGGTACTTTTTTATCCGGAGACCAAAAGATAAGCCCATATTCTTTTTTAGCTTGTTCAGCCTCTTCCTCGCTTATATGGTTATGTTGAGCGATTTGCTTAGTTATATGGTTGGAATTAATTGCTAAGACCCGGCAAAAACGCAAGGAACCGCCTTGAGTAATAGTAAGAGCGCTCTCCTGAGCTCCTAAATCAAGCCATAAAACTATTTCCTCCTTGCCTGAGGGCAGCTTACGAAACTTGTCTAAATTTGCTAAAGCCAGAGGTGCTACCTCAATAGATATTGGCTTAAGGCCTAAATCCTGAAGCAGGAGCATTCGGCTCCGAATCAACTCTCGGGAAGCACAAATCAACAATACCTTCTGCTGGGTAGACTTAGACCTAACTAGATCCTCCCCCTTAATAAAATTATAAGCAATTGCTTCTAGGCCTAAACCAAAAGGCCGCAATTGGGTTATTTTCAGACGAATTGCATCATGAAGCTCGCCTTCAGCCATCTGAGGGAAGACGAGGTTATAAATCTGGGCTTGTGAAGCTGATATGCCGGTTACTACCTCACGGCCAATATCATTACGCTTAATTAACTTCCTAAGGGTCTCCCTTTGGTCAATAGCCTCTGGGGTTTTCCCCTTGATGCTATATTCTTCTTTATCAATACAAACGACCCCTATCTCCCCCTTAGGTTGTCTTTGGGCCAATTGAATGATTTTAATGCTTTCTGCCCCGATATCTATTGCGGTTGGCAGTTTTTTCAGGAAACGAGAGGATTTTGACTTTGGCGGGACTTTAGGCGGACGCCTAAAATGGGTAAAAATAGTAGAGATATTCCTCGGGCCTGGGTTTGATTTGCCAAATATCTCCTTTACGATACCTTTGGCTTGTTTATCCATATCCTTAACTTGTTTTTCTTTACTCATCTCCCTAAAGCTTTAGATTACACCTTACACATTATGCGTTACACAACTCTCTCTTAACCTCCGGAAGCTGAGTCAATTCAACTACCCTTTCAGTTAAAGCTAGATAGTCCTTAGCGCCATTAGAGTTAGCATCATAGTCAAAAATAGATTTTTTGTGAATCTGAGCCTCAGCTAACTTTACATTCATACGAATCGGTGTCGAAAATACCTTTTCCTTAAAGTGCCTCCTTATCTGACTCAGGATATCCCTGTTCATCCTAGTCCTGGTATCAAAGAGAGTTGGCAATATGCCTAATATGCCTAACTCTGAATTCAAACGATCCCTTACAATCTGAATGGTGGAGAAAAGCTCTTTCATCCCCTCTAAAGAGAAGTAATGAGTTTGAATCGGCACAAGCAATGTCGTGGCAGCCACAAGGCTATTTATAGTTAATAGGTTAAGTGACGGGGAGCAATCAATTATCAAGTAATCGTAGCGGCGCTGGCTTGTGTTAACCATCTTATAGATAGCACTCCGCAATACCATTTCTCTCCCCAATAAATCTGCTATCTCAAGCTGAGCACCGGTAAGCACAGAGGCGGCCGGAACGATATCTAAGTTTTTAATCTTAGTCGGCAAAATAGCCAGGTCTAACTCAATATTTTTTACCATCACATCATATATTGAATAACTCAGATTCTCGACTTCAACCCCTAATCCTAAGGAAGCATGAGCTTGGGCATCGATATCGATTAAAAGAGTTGAGAGGCCTTTTTTGGCTAAAGCCGCAGAGAGATTTATTGCTGTGGTAGTCTTGCCGGTGCCTCCCTTCTGGTTAGCAATGGCAATAATTGGGATGTTTAAGCTCTGCTTAGGGGGTCCATTTGGATCAAATTTTCCGAAAAAAGTCTTAAAATCTTCGAACATCTTTCTCCCCTCTTTTAAACACTATAGCCTTTATCTAATCTTTGTTTAATAAGCATTAAAGAATAGCCCTCCTTTCTCAGCCGCTGAATTGTCTTGTAGGTATTACTGACCGCATCCCGGTCATAGAGACGAGCATTCCCCTTTCTATCCTTGATCTTAAATAGTCCAAGATTAGTATAGTAATTTACACTAGCGACGGAAATACCTAATAATTTTGCCAGCTGATAGGTAGTTATTAGACTATTTCCCATACTAAGCCTCCCTTTATTTCTTTGATTATTTCTCCTAAAATAAATAACATTAACAACAATTGTTAATATATACTATAAAAGCTGTTTTGTCAAGGACCAAATAGACTATTTTCCGGCTAATAATTATGGCTTACACTAATGATTGGGAGGCAAAGAGATAAGAAAGGGGAGAAACTCTAAATAGCCTCTAATATAGCCTTGATTATCCTTGGCTTATTAAGGGTGAAAAAATGAAGCTTTTTAGCCCCATTTTTGGCTAAACCCTGGCATTGTTTTATGGTAAAGTCAATCCCGGCCTTCTCTTGTTCCTGAGGCTTACCATCAAGCTTAGTCATGGTTTCTTCAATGTTTTTAGGGATGGTTGTGCGGCAAATAGAAGCGAATTGCTTAACCTTGGCTATATCAGTTAAGGGTAGAATTCCCGGCAAGACCGGAATATCAATACCCTTCTTCTTCATCCTATCTAACAGCCTATAATAATAGGTATTATCAAAAAACATCTGGGTTACGGCAAAATCAGCTCCAGCATTAATCTTTTGCTTAGCATATTCTAAATCCTTATCTAAAGAAGCGGTCTCGATATGCCCTTCAGGATATACAGCAACACCAATGCAGAAGTGACCGTATTCTTTTATGAATTTAACCAAATTCAAGGCATAGGAAAAATCCTGGTCTAAGAAATTAAAACCGTTAATACCCTCCGGAGGGTCACCACGTAAAGCCATAATATTATCAATACCTTTACTCTTGTAGTCATCTAAAAGGCTTTTTAAAGCATCCGGTGATAAATCAAGGCAGGTTAAGTGAGGTGTAACCTCTAATCCCCCCTCCTCTAGGAGTAAGGAGACCGCATCCTGAGTTGCTCTCTGGGTAGTTCCGCCAGCGCCACAAGTCATAGAAGCATATAAAGGCTTACATTCCTTTAGAGCTTTAACTGTTCGAATAAGTGCGGCTCTGCCCTTCTCGCTTTTAGGCGGAAAAAACTCAAAAGCTACTCCCTTATCGCCTTGTTTAAGAATATCGCTTATCTTCATCTTTAAATTATTTTACTAATTGGCTCGGGCTTATGCAAGAGAAAGAATTTCCGGCTAACCTTAAGCTTTTTGTGTAAGTTAACACCTACGCGGTGTAGGTAAAAGGATTACTCTGACCACCGCCTAGGTGGGTATTGGTATCTTTGAGCTGATTAGGTACAAGGTCTGACCCCCTTTATCGTTCTTGAAACTGAACATTCGTAAGCCTTGCTTCTTGGGCCCAGCGTTTTGCTTGTTTATATTCATCGCCAAGTAGGCACCTAGCGATAGCAGGATATTCAAATGCCTTATGACACGGCCGATATTGCGACATGAGATTAACATAGGTATTTTTTGGTAGATTTTGTGAAATCCACTCGAGAACTTCTTTGGTATGGCCTACATTATTCGGCATAACCAGATGACGAACCATGAGTCCACGACGTATAATTCCATCGGAATCAGGCTCGGCAACGCCAACCTGACGATCCATCTCAATCAAAGCTTGTTTAGCCATCTCAGGATACCACTCAGCTCCTGAGGAATAATTTGCGGCCATCTCAGGCGAAAAATATTTAAAATCAGGCAGGTAAATATCTACAACGCCATCAAGCATCTTCAAGACCTCCAGACGTTCTGCGCCACAGGTATTGTATAGCAAAGGAATTTTTAAACCCTTCTCAGCTGCTATATCAAGAGCTAAAACAATATGCGCTACATAGTGCGTAGGTGTAACAACATTAACATTATGGCAACCCCTTTTTTGGAGGGCAATCATCATATTTGCCAAATCTTCAATGCTATGATGCCTTCCTATTCCGGCAATACTTATTTCCCAGTTTATGCAGAAAACACACCTGAGGCCGCAATTCGCAAAAAAAATGGTACCGGAACCATATCTTCCCACCAAAGGCTCCTCTTCTCCAAAATGTGGGTGATATGATGATATTTTGAGCTTTACATTTGCCTGACAAAAACCTTTTTTTCCATCGAGACGGTTGATCCTGCACCTTCTGGGACAAAGTTCGCAACTCTTCATCATCTCCCAAAGCTTCTCGCCTCGCTCGCGCAGCTCACCGCTGCGGTGAAGTCTTAGGTAAACGGGTTCAAAAGCCATTTCAGGTTGGCTCCTATTTATTGTTCTCGCCTCTTTGCCAAATTCCTTTGTCAAGAAGAATAAAAATACCACAGCTAATATAACAAGAGCTCCAATAGGAAAATACCATTTACTAAATCTATATCTGAACATCCCAGCTAAATTATACTCCCGATAATAAAAACTACAAACAAGAAATGTTTGCGAAGAAGGGGTCAGACCTTCAGTTGTGAGTTAAGAAAAATAAGGGGATGCTTCCAATAAACACCCCCTTATCAAAGTGACTACACCTTAGCAGTTACTTACTCCTTGATGCAGTTGCAATTCTTTTTGCAATTACACTCAGCGCTTTTACAGCATTCACCCTTACAAGTGCACTGTCCATCCTCGCAGCATTCTTCCTGCATGCACTCGCATTGGCGCTGTGAACAACACTCTCCTTCTGTGAATGCAAAAGTACCGGATGACAGCATTAGCCCCGCTAAAAACAATGAGAAAATTGTTTTTTTCATGGTTTTACTCCTTTTTAAATTGTAATTGAATAAATAATAAAGTTAAGAGAGTTGCTTTGGGGGGTGAAAAATTGCCCTGATCGGTTCATCGGGCTGAAAAAAGGCATACCCGCATTTTTGAGATGCTGTAGGAAATATATTAAACGGAATTAAGGAGCTGTTTAAGCTAGCAATCGGTTGCCATTGTGGCCTACATGCCTGGGATTGGCAATTACATGATTCACTACAGCAATTACAACTTTGGTGACAACAGCTAGTCAAGAGATTAATGAAAGGGCCTCCGGCTAACCCCACAATAATGGCCAATAATAAAAAAACTAAAAGTGTTTTTCCCATAGTCTATTTTATGCTTCTGTTACAGTATACCATTTTTTTTAATAAGAAACAAATCTAAAATCCCGGAGATTTTTTCTCCGGAATTTTAAGAGAAAAAATAGCAAGCTCCCCGTATTGGACGATTTTCGCAACTTTCTGGAGGAATTTAAGAGTTACTGCCTTACTGAAGAAGCAGATAAATTACATAAAGAACTAATAATTGCTTGAACTGTAGCTATAAGCTTTTTATTAACTTATCTCATTTCAGTTGGATTCGGTGTTTTAATAATTAAAAATGTGGCATTTTCCTGTGACTTGTTTTTTATATCCATAGGAGTTTTATTGGCTACGGGCAATAATGTCCCTTCCTTGGCCATATTATCTGTGCCATCTAAATTTACAACGACCTCACCTTTAATAACAACAAGGTGTACATTTGAATTTGCATTATGTTGCGGTACGCTCTGCCCCGGGCGTAATGCCGCTTGCATCATCAACAGATGCTTCTCATCAACAAGTTTTCTCTTGCTCATTCCTGCCTCTTGATATGGTATATTATCTAGGACATTATCCATCTTCACCTCCTGTTCTGCATAAGTTATTAATAGATTCACAAACATCATCGTTGATATAAATAAAACCATAAACAGATTTTTCATAATTCACCTCTTTTGCTAATTTTTGTTTAGTATAGCCTATTTGTTTTACCACAAACAAAACCCCCTTACAACTACATTAGCTACAAGGGGTTAAAAATACAAACTCCCCGTGTTGGACGAATTTCGCAACTTTTTGGATGAGTTTAGGGATTATTGTTTATCAGAAGAAAGTGGCAAGCTATTTCTCTGCGACAACAAGCATTTCGAAATCTTCCGTTGTTAGCTTATCCTTCCTCGAAAATGCTCCAAGCTTTGCTCCAAAAATATCTACTTTTTTGTAACCTAGCGTCCTTAAAAGCCATGTGATTTCGCAAGGCACGTAATAACGTTCGTTGCATTTTAGTTCCTTTTTATTTCCTGCATCGTCTTCAAATACAGTAGTATTGTAGTCGCGAAATGTCATTAAATCAAAGGTGTTACTTTTACAGGTCGCATTACCTTTTTCACCAGCTGATTCGTAAAATTTTTCAACTGAATGATAAAGCGGAAACAGTCCGTTAAGCGTGGTGAATATCAACTTCCCCTTATTCTTTAACACCTTTGTCGCATTTTTAAGAATATCAAAATTCATTTCATCCGTTTCCATCAAAGAGAAACCACCCTCGCAAATCATTATTCCGGCGTCAAATTCACCATCAAAAGGAAGATTGCGAGCATCATGTTTCTGAAAATCAATTTTCAGATTAAGCTGTTTTGCTTTTTCCTTTGCCCTGGCAAGTTGAGATTCCGATAAATCAATTCCCGTAATGCTGTAGCCTCGTTTTGATAACTCTATCGAATGCCTCCCTGTGCCACATCCGACATCAATTATTCTTATCTTTTTGTCATAATTTAATTCTTGTTCAATAAAATCGCATTCTCCCGGAGTTCCCTGAACAAAACACTCCTTATCATATTTGTTTGCATAATTTTCGAATAATGCCTCATACCATTGCTTCATTGCTATCCCCTCCCTTTTGAATCATTCTATATCAAACAAAGACCCCTTGCAACTTAATAAGCTACAAGGGGTTAAAGAGTGCAACTCCTTATTTAGGTCTAATTCAAATTATTCTTTCCAATTCCATTCATCATTCCAAGCAGAAAAACCTCTGAAATCAGTTCGAACAACCAATATGGCTCC
>CAZPYY010000033.1:0-10956 GCA_964590995.1 uncultured Planctomycetia bacterium
GAGAAAAAGGTGCATCTCTAATGCGTTTCTTTACCTTTCTTCTTAAATAAATCCAGGAATTTATCCTCGTATTCCTTATAGACATTCCAGCGGTCAAGCTCACTCTTTAACTTATTGGCCAAAGTTATATCTTTCCCAGCGTCTTTGAAAAGCTTTTCTATTTCTTTACGGGCTGATTGGGGTAGCTTGGTGTAAGCAGCTAAATCTTTTTTGATCTTATCAATATCATCTTCACTTAAAGGGGTATACCCGGGGGCAGGGGTTTCTCCTTTTAGGTAAGTTATCAGCTTATCTATTTCTTCTTCGATAAACTTGCTTCGAGAGACTATTGAAGAAAGATTCAAATCTACCTTAAGATACTTACCTATTGCCTCTAGAATGCTACCGGTTGCCTTAGGGTTTTCAATTTGAACAGTATAAAAAGGAATCTCTCCTAATAAACATACCCCTTTTATAGACTTCTTCTTTCCTATACCTAAGATAATTCCATTAAGGCCGCTTACCTGGCCTTCTTTCAAGACTTTTAGGTTAAGCTTCTCTAAAGATTTTAAGAGCTCACCGTGGGTTACCGCAACCCACACCTTAGACTTACTCTTATGGTCAATAGGCTCAGGCTTAGCAGCAAAGGTAAACATCTGGTTTACTTTATACTTCTTTATAAAATTAACAATCATCAGAGATAGGGCTTGAGCATATTCTAATGGTGGCTGGACCTCGCCTAAAAAAAGAATTATATCCGGTGATTTCTTACCTTTATGGTAGTAGAAGAACCCGGCTGGCATCTCAGGAATATTAAGAACTCCCTTTTCTACAGATACTGCTGCTGGTTTAAAGAATTGTGGGGCTTGGAGCTTAGCAAAGACCTTAAACTCTAAGACCTCCTTTAAAAAAAGAGCAGCCCGGTAAGCCACCTCCCCCATTCCTGGCCAAGCAGCGATAAAAATTGGATTCTTTAGTTTAGGCGAAGCAATTTCTTTAATCATCTTAAATACTCTATCATAAGTTAAACAAAAGACAAATAAAAAACCCCGCCTTTTATCCGTTACGGGCGATCGCTATCAGTCCCTCGTCTCTACAAGTGGGCGCTGCATCTTCACCGCCTGGGCGGTAAGAAATATTGGCTCCCTTATTAGGGTGTTGGCTGTAGCGCTCTTACCTGCTATCGTGATAGGCAGGGTTGTTTTCATATCTATTATAACACTACCCCTTTATTCTTTCAATACAGACAACTACCCTGATACAAAAACGTTTTCAAATAAACCCGGTTAGAGAATTTTCTCTTACCGGGTTACGGGACAAACCAAAAAGTTTTTAGCGTAAGCTCACGCCTTCTTGTTGGCTTAAGCTCTGCCTTATCTGATTGTGAAAAGAGTCAACTTCGCTAGAAGTTAGGGTCTTTTCAGTTGATTGATAGAAAATCCTTAAGGTAAAAGCCTTATATTCCGGGAGGATATCCTTACCCCCATAGACATCAACAATAGCCAAGCCAGCTAAATAATTGCCTTTGGCTTTAATAACCCCTTCAACCTCTTTAAATTTTATAGATTTCTTTAAAGAAATACTTATGTCCCGCCATATGACCGGATAAGGACTAAAGGGTTTATATTTCTTCTGTCCCCTCCTTTTGGCACAAATCGATAAATCCAATTGAGCGAAAAATAAGTCTTCTTTTAGATCGAGATTCTTCTTCTGTTGTTGATCTAGCTTCCCTAAGAACCCTAAATTACAATTACCAACATCGACTTTCAAGGAGTTGGTAAAATTATTTAAAGAGTCCTCCTTGAATTCGAAGTTGCTTATATTAAGGAAGCTCAAAATTTTCTCTAGGGCGCCTTTTAAGAGAAAGAAATCACCCTCTTTGCCGCTAACGGCTAAAGCTAAGGTAGGTGTCTCCAAAAAGCCTTTGTTGCTTTTAGAGTAGGTATCAGCTATTTCAAATAAACGTAAACTGCCTTGGTTGCCTGTGCCGGTCAAGGTACTCGTGTCCTTTAGGGTACGATTCAAATTATGCCTTAGGCTCTTAGCCATTCCAAAAAGCAGATTGCTCCGCAAAGCATTTTCTTGACTACGTAAAGGATTGATAAGTTCTATAACATCCTTATCTCCCGCCTTCGCTGAAGCTCCCCCCTCCGCCAAGGCTTCGGAGGACACGTCGGCGGATAGGCCTATTCTTAATTGCTCTTTCTCCTCTAAGCTATAGGTGATTATCTCTTTAAATCCCAGTAAAGCCACAAGGTTTGCCAATTCTCCTTTAAAATGGTAATAGTCTGCTTGGCTAGAAGTGGCTAAGTTCCTCTTTAGAAATGGGATCTGATCAGGTATCTTATCGTACCCGTAGATGCGGGAGAACTCTTCATAAACATCAACCTCGCTCTTAATGTCAAAACGGGATTGGGAAGGAGAAACCACTATTTTGCCTTTAGATAAATCCTTTACCTTAAAATCAAGGCTTTCAAGAATCTTCTTTACCTTAGACTTAAGAGGCGCAAGGCCTAAATAAGCACCTAGAGAATTAAGGCTTATTGTTATATTCTTTTTTGTTAATTGGGGCCTCTTGCCGGCGGCCTTATACCCCTTATTTTTTCCTCCACTTACATCAGCTATTAGCTTAGCAGCCTCATAAGAAGCATGCCCTAATAGGTGAGGCGGAACTACTCGTTCAAAACGATAGGAAGACTCTGTGTCTAAGCCGACAGCCCTTCGAGAACGCCTCACAGTTAAAGGAGAAAATACTGCTGCCTCAAGAAAGATATTCTTGGTAGCCTCGGTTACCTCTGTGTTCTTGCCCCCGATAATGCCGGCTAAAGCAATTACTTTCTTGCTGTCAGCGATTACTAAGTTCTCTTTGCCTAAAACTCTTTCCTTACCATCAATTCCCACCAATGACTCATTTTTCTTTGCTCTACGGATATAGATATTGCCTTCTAACTTATCAGCATCAAAAGCATGCAGAGGATTCCCCCACTTAAGCATGGAGTAGTTAGTAATGTCTACAATGTCATTGACCAGGGTAAGCCCACAATTTAGAATTCGTTCTTGTAGCCAGGCTTCAGATGCAGATACTCTTACCCCCTCTATCCTTCTACCAATGTAATAAGGACAATCTTTTTTATCTTCGATTACAATATCTCTTGTTGTAAGGGGAGGGGTTGCAACCGAAACCGGGTAATTAACCTTTAACTTCTTGCCTAAAATAGTAGCTATCTCTCTAGATATCCCTAATATTGAGAGCCAATCATACCTATTAGTAGTAACCTCAATATCAAAGATCCAATCTGAAGCCCTCTTCTCCAGACGCTCAACCTCCATGCCGGCCATGGTAAGAAAAGAAGCCAACTCTCTAGGCCGGATATTTACCTTTAAAAATTCCTGAATAAAATTTAAACTGAATCTCATAATTTACTCTTACCTTACAGAGAAAATTGCCTTAAGAATCTTACGTCGTTCTCGTAAAAAAGACGAATATCATCAATACCATACTTAAGCATAGCTATTCTCTCTAGGCCCATTCCAAAAGCAAACCCTTTGTACTTTTTAGAATCTATCCGGCAAGCTTTTAATACCTTGGGGTGGATCATTCCGCAACCTAAGATTTCAAGCCAACCCTTGCCCTTGCAGACACTGCACTTATTTTTACTATTCTCTGTCCTCTGTTTTCTGTCTTCCCGCCTTTGGCGAGGCTCACTCGCCTCGCTCCGCGGGCGAAGCGGGCCTCTGGCGGCTATCTTCTGTCTTCTACAAATAAAACAAGATATATCCACCTCTGCTGATGGTTCAGTAAAAGGGAAAAAATGAGGCCGAAACCGAAGCTCTACTTCAGTTGAGAAAAACTCACGGGCGAAATGAAGAAGAACTCCTTTAAGATGGGCAAAGTTTATATCCTTATCTACTGCAAAACCCTCTATCTGATGAAACATAAACGAGTGGGTAGCATCTACCTCATCGGGTCGATAAACCCTGCCTGGTGAAATTACAGCTAAGGGTGGTTTTGCCCCCTGCATAACCCTTATTTGAGAAGGTGAGGTATGACTTCTTAGGAGATACTTGCCTTTATCTTTTTCGGGAAGATCTAAATAAAAAGTATCAAAGGCTTCTCGAGAAGGGTGTTCTAAAGGAATATTTAAAGCCTCAAAGTTATACCACTCCTCTTCAATCTCCTTGCCTTCGATAGTAACAAATCCTAACTTCTCAAATATAGAACAAATCTTCTCGCTAACTGTACTTAAAATATGGCGCGAACCAGATTCCGGGGAGATTGAAGGTGGAGTCAAATCTATTTTCTCTTCCCTGCTCTTTACCTGGCTTATCTTACTCTCTAATAAAGAGGTTATCTTTTGCTTAAAAGTATTTAGCCTCTTGCCCCAAGTGCCTCTTTCTTCTTTCGCCAGAGTAGGAATCCGGGAGAAGAGCTGAGTAAAGGTAGACTTTCTGCCCAAATATTTAATTTTCAAGATTTCTAACTCCTTGGGGGAGTTAACTTGCTGAAAATCTCTTTGAAATTCTTCTTCTAGGCGTTTAATCTCGTTTTCCATATTTTAACTTTATAAGGTAAATGAATGCTATTGTCAAACATATTATCGAGAGCATCTTGGCTAATTGTTGCTTTTGGGGAGAAATTGGATATTCATTTCTATATCCTTCCCGGATAATCTCTAAGCTCCCCAAATGTACATCGCTTATCTGATGGGCTAAACACTCTTTGTAAAAAATTCCCTTTATTCTTACCTGGTCCCCGGTTGCACTATAGCTGCCCCAATAGGTTATTTCTTCTACTTTTTCTTTATCAGCGGAAAAGACTCCTATCTGCTGCGGCCCGGTTGAAATATTCAGCCAAATACCTCCAGCATCATTTAAGGCCTCACCAATTACCTCTCCCTCTATTTGAACTTCCTGCCCACTAAACTCCTCGGGAGAGGCTAATATATCTCCTAAAGAAGCATTCTCGGCGTAGGCAAAGGAAGCAGCTGATGCCATAAGTAATAAGCAGAAAATAAAAAGTTTTAGCTTAACTCTCATACCTATTTCCTAAATAACGATAAGACAAAACCCAACGAGACAAAAATTGAGATAAATTCTAACCTACCAGCCCACATCTGAAAGATATAAACCAGTTTTAAAGTTAAAGGCATCATCGGAGAAGTTATTCCTGCTGACAACCCGACATTAGCAGTTGCTGAGACAGATTCAAATAGAGCCTCTGATGCCGGATAACCAAAACCCATAGCTACAATTGCTCCGGCTACATAGGTAAAGATAAAAATAAAGAAGAACAAATAAGCCTCTTTCATCCTTTTATCGGAGAGAACTAAACTCTGCAGATGGTGAAACCTATCTTTATAAACAGCTCTAAAAGGCATCATCCAACGTTTAATCTCCATAAAGAACGACTTAAAGACAATACCTAATCTCATCAACTTTATTCCACCGGTTGTAGAACAGACGCCTCCGCCAATCATCATGGCAAAGATGACTGCCAGTAATCCTAAGGTTGGAAAGTGGTTTAACTCTCCGCTGGCTAAATTAGTAAATCCGCAACCGCTATGAGCAGAGATTAATTGATAAAAACCTTTACGAAACATGGCTGGGCCCATCTTCGTAAGAGAAAAATAGAGAATAAGGCTAAGGGATCCGACTGTGAAAAAGAACGTTCTTGTCTCAAAGTTTCTGAAGATCTCTTTTTTGCTCTTATTCCATAGCCAGAAGTGAAGATTAAAATTTATCGCGCCGAGAATCATAAAAACAATAGTAGCTATCTCCAGAGAAAAAGAGTGGTAATAAGCGATATTTTGAGCTTGAGGAGCAAAACCGCCAGTATCAAAAGAAGCAAAGAAGAGCCAAAGAGCATGGAAGAATGACCTTTGGCCAGATAGTCCTTGGCCGTAGAGAATAGTAAAAAAAGTAATTACTCCTAAGATCAAATACACAAAGCTCACCTTCCAGATAAATCTTGCAGTAGCAATTACGTTAGGCAGAATCTTCTCCTGGCGAGCTTCACCAATATAAAAACCTAAAGCAACTGAGCGAGCTCTAGTTAAAATAGATAAACTAGCTAAGATAATTCCCTGGCCTCCGATAAACATAGTTAAATGCCGCCACATATTATGGGAGATAGAGAGATGATCTAAGTCTTGAATAAGAATTAGCCCGGTAGTTGCGAATCCGCTCATTGATTCAAACCAAGCATCAACGAAAGATGAGAAGTGTGCAGATAAATACAATGGTATTGCTCCAAGAAGTGAGAACACAAGCCAACCTAAACTAACCGTAAAGAAAGCATGTATCCAACCAGCCTCTTTTTTTATCGGGAAAATAAGGGTAAGAAGCATTCCTAAAACAGCGCTGAAGGTAAAACCAATAAGAAAATCAAGAAGGGGAGAATATTCACCCTTTATTAAGGCTACTATGATTGGGATAATCATAAAGAGACTTAAACCTAAGATGAGTCTCCCTAAAATGTTTAGGATTGTGGAAAAATCTCTTCTATCTGGGGAAATAATCATAACTTTTAAGATAAACTAAAAGGACTTCTCTTTTCTTAAAAGATTAAAGAAAGACAATACCCTAGGCCAACAATAAAAAGACAAAAGAGAATTTCAGTTATGATTCCTGTTACTACCCGCATCTTACTTATCTATCTAATTAAATCTTGCCGATAAGTGCTTTAATTAATTCTTTTTCTACATCAATTAAAGCAGCAGCAATTACCTCATCGCCAGGCAATATTACTGTTGAACCATAGGGAATAATTATGTCTGGGCCTCTTAAAATAGAGACGAGAACGGAATTGTGTGGCAGGCTAATATCTTTTAAGGCTTTATTGGCAACTGGTGAAGTTTGGGGAATATCGACTCTTACAATTGATAATCTCCCCTTCTTAATGCTTAAAAGACTCATTACATCAGTAAAAGAAGCTTCTTCCTCTACAACCCGAGCAATTATAGAGGTAGAATCTACTGGGTTGTCCACTTCCATATATTTATAAAGAGGTATATGTTTGGGATCATTAACCCTAGCCACAGTCCTTTTTACCCCAAATAGCTCCTTTGCCAGATAGCAAACAATTGTATTGTCCTCGTCATTAGAGGTAGCGCTCACACAAACATCAGCCTTCTCTATCTTGGCCTCTCGCAGAATCTCCGGATAGGTAGCATCTCCTTTGATGACTAGAATATCTTGTAGTTCTCCGGCTAGCTTATTACAGAGAGTCTCGCTCTTATCAATAAGACAAACCTGGTGTTTATCTTCTTTTAGTTTCTTACCTAAAATTAAGCCTAATCTACCTGCTCCGGCTATGACAATATACATTTCTTTAACACCTCGGCAATTAAATAGGTACGATTAACAATAGTTAAGCCTTCTTCCTTAAATATCTTCTTCTTCATGGCATCATTTACCTGCAAGATTACCTTCTTGACCCCGTATTTTCTCTTTACAACCTTACCGACAACTAAGTTAATATTATCATTGCCAGTAAGTAAATACACCGCATCAGCACCTTTTGCTTCGGCTTTCTCAAAAGTGTTTATGTCCAAAGCATCAGCCCAAATCTTCTTTCCGTTAAAATCATCGCCCAAAGAATCTAAACTCTTTAGGCTCTTATCTACTACTACGACATTCTCCTCCCTAGATAGCTCAAGGGCTAAGTTTTTTCCGGTCTTGCCGCAGCCGATGATAATTATATATCTCATCTCTTACCTACAATAGTTCTTTTATCCTTTCATTGTCTCTTTTTCCATTTTCTAACTTTATTATCCGGCAATAGCAATGATGGATACAATATGTCTGTTTAGGATTCGCCTAAACAGGTTCTCCGTCGTTAGCGGAGATTGTATACATCTTTTATTTCTTGACCGTTTCTACGATTTTCGCAAATACTTCTGGATGTTCAGCAGCGATCTTTGCCAACATATCTCGGGAAAGAACGATCTTCTTCTTAGTTAAAGCATTCATGAACTTACTATAAGAAAGATCCGCCCCCTCTAGGGCTGCATTAATACGAGTAATCCAAAGGGAACGAAATTCTCGTTTCTTTGTCCGTCTATGCCGATAAGCAAAAGCATATGCCCTTCTTAGGGTCTCAATGGCCCGGCGGTATTTCTTGGAACGCTCCCCCCAATACCCCTTAGCTGATTTTAGAACTTTTTTCTTCCTCTTACGGGAAGCTACAGAACTCTTTACCTTCATTTGAAGTCTCCTCTCTATATAGAATAGGGCAGCGCTCTCTTCAATGCCCTCTTATCGCCTTCCGATACTTTAGCCTTAGGCCTTAGTTTTCTCTTTCTCTTCTTAGTCTTAGCGCTTAGCAGATGGCGTCGGCCGGCCTTAGACCTTAAGATCTTCTTTTTCTTGGTAATCTTTACTCTTTTAGCTACTGATTTCCTTGTTTTCAACTTCGGCATTCTTTCCCCCTATTCGCCAGCCGGCGGACTTTGTCTCTCTTCTTATTATATGAGAAATTAAAAGATATAAAAGTTGTTTATTTCGGACTCAAAATCAAAACCAAGGTCTTGCCCAACATATGGGGTTCCCGGTCTATTCTTCCAACTTTCTCGACATCCTTAAGAAGTTTATCAATTATTCTATTCCCAATCTCTTTATGGGTAATTTCTCTGCCCCTAAACCACATTCTCACTCTGACCTTATGTTTTTTCTCTAGGAATTCCTTTATGTGTTTAAGCTTGACTTCATAATCATGAATGCCTATGCGAGGCCTAATTCTTACCTCTTTAAGTTGAGCTTGTTTTTGATGCTTCATTACTTCCTTCTCTCTCTTCTCCTGCTCATACTTGTATTTAGAAAAATCGATTATCCGGCAAACCGGGGGATCTGCTTGAGGAGCGACCTCTACTAAGTCTAGATCAAATTCATCGGCCTTCTTAAAGGCCCTCTCACGAGGGAAAACGCCTAATTGTTCCCCTTCAGGACCAACTACCCGTAATGTTTTTGCGAAAATTCTCTCATTTACCCTCACGTATTTCACTTAACGTCATCCTCCTTTTTTAAAATACCCGCTAACTCTTCTACCCCCATACTACCTAAATTCTTCATACCTCTTGCCCGCAGAGAAATCTTTCCTTCTTGCACCTCTTTTTCTCCAACAATTACCATGTAAGGAATTTTCAAGAGCTCTTTCTCGCGAATCTTTCTTTGCAAGGTCTCATCGCGTAAATCTACCTCTACTCGAAACCCTTGTTTCTCTAAATCTCCTTTTATCTTAGAAGCATAATCTTTTGCATCGGCAGTTACATTTAAGACACTTACTTGAACCGGAGCAAGCCAAAGAGGGAATTTCCCAGCATAGTGCTCGATCAAAGTAGCAATAAAGCGCTCAAAGCTCCCCAAGATTACCCGGTGAATCATAACTGCCCGCTCACTCGCTCCGGAAGAAGCCCGATAAGTTACATCGAACCGCTTAGGAATATTATAATCTAACTGTACAGTAGCACACTGCCACTCTCGCCCAATACCATCCCGCAGTTTAATGTCAATTTTCGGACCGTAAAATGCGCCGTCTCCGGCATTTACCCGATATTTAAAACCTTTCTTCTTTAAGACTTCTTCTAAGATACTTTCAGAGTTATCCCAATCTTCTACCTCACCAATAAACTTATCAGGCCTTGTGCTTAACTCAGCAGTAAAGTCAGTGAAACCAAACTTATGCATAGCTGCTTCCACAAACTCTAGGACTCCTTCTATTTCGCTATAGAGGTCTTCCTTCTTGCAGAAGATGTGAGCATCATCTTGGGTAAAGCCTCTTACCCTTAGCAACCCATGCAATACTCCGCTCTTCTCATAACGATAAACCGTTCCCAACTCAAGCAGCCGCAAGGGTAAATCACGCCAGCTACGCAATTGGGACTTATAGATAAGAATATGCCCGGGACAATTCATCGGTTTTAGAACAAACTCCTGATTATCCTTTTGGGCTAAATATATATAGTCTTGATAATACTCTAAGTGGCCGCTTTTTTCCCATAACTTCTTATCCATAATATGGGGGGTCTCGACCATCTTATACCCTCTCTTTAAGTGTTCTCTTATCTCCCAATCTTCAATTATTCTCTTTAAGACTGCTCCTTTGGGCAGATAAAAAACTAAACCGGCCCCAGCTAAGGTGTGATAAATATCAAAGAGCTCTAGCTCTTTGCCTAATTTGCGATGATCTCTCTTTTTTGCTTCTTCTAAATTCTTAAGATGTTTATTCAACTCATCCTTGGTAGAAAAAGCAGTTCCATAAATACGCCGGAGCTGAGGATTGCCTTCCTCGCCCTTCCAATAAGCACCCGATACTGAGAGTAGTTTAAAGTGCTTTACCTTACCAGTTCTCTCAACATGAGGTCCTTTGCATAAATCTGTGAACTCTCCGTGTTTGTAGAGTGAAACCTCATTGGTGCCTAATTCTTTTATTAGCTCAACCTTATACTTCTCGCCTTGTTTTTTGAAGAAATCTATTGCCTTCTTAGCATCTTGCTCTTGGCAGTCGAAAGAGAGATTTGCTTTTACCTCTTCTCTCATTAGCTTTTCAATTTTAGGCAAATCTTCTTCACTTATCCCTCCAGGAATGTCGAAATCATAGTAAAAACCACTCTCAATTGCCGGACCAATACCCAACTTAGCCTTAGGATAGAGTTTTTTTACCGCGCTAGCTAAGATATGGGAACAAGAGTGCCGTAAAGCATTTACATCCATGTTTTTCTTCTATGTTTTAGCTTTATTTTTGGTGGGCGGTGTAGGATTTGAACCTACGACCCTCTCGGTGTAAACGAGATGCGCTTCCGCTGCGCCAACCGCCCAAAGTATATCGGTAAATAATACCAAATTTTAAAGAAAAAGCAAGCACCTTGACTTTATTATATTTTAGGTAAAGCCATCATGCAAAAAGCCATAACAAATAGAGCAACGGTCTCAATAATCCCTAAAACCATTATATATTGGCCAAATCCCTTGCCAGTCTCA
>CAZPYY010000034.1:0-10941 GCA_964590995.1 uncultured Planctomycetia bacterium
CCGCCTCGGGTAGCTTGAAAATAATCACTCTGGCTAGAATCAATGTTGCCCAGACCAGGACCTCCGCGCATTACATTGATTATAACCGCCGGAAGCTGACATCCGGCTAAATAAGAGATACCTTCCTGTTTCAAAGATATTCCCGGGCTCGAAGAAGATGTCATTGTTCTTACCCCTGAAACTGAAGCACCAAAGACCATATTAATAGCTGCTAGCTCGCTCTCAGCCTGAACAAAGGCCCGGCCCTCTTCTCTCATCCTCTTAGCCATATAGGCTGTTAGCTCATTCTGAGGGGTTATGGGGTATCCGGCATAGAACTTACAGCCTGCTCTAACAGCAGCCTCTCCCATTGCCTCATTCCCGCTCATTAATACCTTAGTTGGTCTTTTATTTTTCATTTTTATCTTCTTCGCCCCGCCCTTCCTTGTAACACATGACTTACATTTCCTAGGAAGAGCGGGGTTCATATATCTGGATGCACCTATCCGGACAAATTAGAAAACAAAAACCACACCCACTGCATTTAGCGCCTTTCTTAAAATTAGCAAACTTAACTCCTCTCTTATTTAAGGTTGAGGAAAGCTCTAAACTCTTTAGGGGGCAGTAAAAAATACAAAGTTCGCACCCCTTACACTTATCTTTCTCTATCTTTAGTTTAGGCATGAGTATTGTCTTGTAATAACTTCTTTATCTTCTTGGCTAAAAAAGAAGCATCAAGTCCGTAAATACAAAAAAGTTTTTCCCTTTTTCCTGCTGGAATAAACTCATCAGGAAAACCAACCCTTATTACCCTCACCTTATCAAGAAGATTTTCCTTCTCATAAAACTCTAAAACTGCCGATCCAAATCCGCAACCTAGGGTCCCTTCTTCAACGCTGATAATTAAATTAAATTTATTAGCCAATTTCTTCAATAGATTTTCATCTAGCGGCTTTATAAAGCGAGCATTTACCAAAGATGCACTAAGACCCTCTTCTCTTAAGAGAGAAACACACTCGCCGGCTGGTTTCACCATTGAACCTAAGGCAATTACACAAACATCTTCGCCCTCACTTATAACTTGTGACCTACCTAACTTAATTGGCTCTCTATTACCCAGGGAATAAGCATAACCCTTAGGATAACGGATGCTTACCGGCGAAGAAAGCCCTACCGAAAACTCTAACATATCTTCTAGCTCCTCTTTATCCTTAGGAGCCATACAAACCATATTAGGTATTAACCTTAAATACCCTACATCAAATACACCGTGATGAGTGGGCCCGTCCTCTCCGACTACTCCCCCTCTATCCACTGCAAAGACTACATTTAAATCTTGTAGGGCAACATCATGAACTATCTGGTCAAACGCTCGCTGCAGGAATGTAGAGTAGATAGCTACAACTGGTTTTAAGCCCTGTTTGGCCAGGCCACTAGCAAAACCAACTGCATGGGATTCAGCAATACCTAAATCAAAGAGTCTTTCGGGAAACTCCTCCTGGAATAAATAAAGACCAGTTCCCTTAGGCATAGCTGCGGTTATAGCCATAATTCTCTTATCATCTTTGGCTAAACTTCTGAGCTTCTTAGCAAAAACTTCACTAAAATCATCACCGGCTCTAGGTTTAGGTTTGCCAGTAGCAATATCAAATGAAGGAATCCCATGGAAGTTCTCAGGGCTCCCTTCAGAAAACTTATAGCCTTTGCCCTTCTTAGTAATTACGTGCAGGATCTTAGGCCCTTTTAGGGAAATAACATTATTTACGGTCGGAATCAATAGATCTAAATTGTGCCCATCAATAGGGCCAAAATAACGAAAACCTAATTCTTCAAAGAACAACCCTGGTACAATTAAACCCTTCACTGTCTCCTCAAACTTCCTGGCCCTTTTAACCAATCTCTTCATTAAGGAGAAGTGAGTTAAGAATTTCTCCAATTCATTTTTGATCCGGTTATAAACCGGAGCTGATATAATTTTAGTAAGATGGCTGCTCAAGGCACCAACTGAAGGAGAAATACTCATCTCATTATGGTTAACAATTACCAGAATATCACTTTGTGAGTGGCCAGATGAATTTAAAGCTTCGAAACACATCCCGCCAGTCAAAGACCCGTCGCCAATAACAGCTATGGTTTTAGAATTATCTTCTTTTAACCGTTTTGCCTCTGCGATTCCCTGGGCCCAAGAGATAGCTGTAGAAGCATGGCCGGATATGTAAACATCATAGACAGATTCCTTGTAGTTGGGAAAACCACTAATCCCTTCATACTCCCTTAAGTTAAGAAAAGCACTTCTTCTGCCGGTAATAATCTTATGAGCATAAGTTTGATGGCCAACATCAAATATAAGAGAGTCTTTAGGCAAATCCAGGCAAATTCCCAAAGCAACACAGAGTTCTACCGCTCCTAAAGATGAAGCAAGATGGCCTCCTTTTTTCGACACCACCTTAACAATCAAATCTCTTATTTCTTGATTAAGGGTTTTTAGCTCTTCCGGGGTTAGTTTTTTTAAATCTTCTGGAGAGTTGATTCTTTCTAAAATCATTTTTGATCGGAAATAATAGTGTTTACAAAATTCTCTACTACTTTCCTATCTCTTGCGGCAATTTCATGAAACTCTATACCAGTATCCCAAATATTAGCTTCGCTCTTCTTGGAACCAGATCTTTCTACTACCCAGACTATTCTACCCTTGCAAATTATCTGGACACCACCTAAGAAGACCTCTAATCCCACAAGAGAAGAGATATCTAAACTCTCCTCAATTATTACCCTCACTCCTCCAGCTCCAATATTTTCGGTATGTGAAATAATAATATGCTCTGAAGGAGTATAAATAATTATTTTACAGGGAAAATTAGCTCTTACAAAATTTCTTTTTTCTGCACCTTCCCAAGCCATAATACACCTCGCTTATTAGTTTAAAGCCTCTTTTTTATATTCGACCCTCTCTATGGATAAAGCTTTTCCACTCTCTTTATCCACCTCAACTAATACTGCTTGCATCCGAACATCACCTTGAGCTAAATTAAACCGTACAGGCATATTAGTAATAAATCTCTCGATAATCTGGTGTTTTTCTCTGCCGAGGACAGAATCAAAGCTTCCAGTCATTCCTACATCAGTAATGTAGGCAGTAAAATTATCTATTATCCTCTCATCAGCTGTCGGTATATGGGTATGTGTTCCTATAACCGCACTTACCTTCCCAGAGAGAAAATATCCAAGTGCTAATTTCTCACTAGTTGCTTCGGCATGCATATCAACAAAAACTATTTTAGCTTCCTTCTTTACATCTTCTAGGATGCTTTTCACAGCTTTGAAAGGGCAATCAACCGGTTGCATAAATACTCGACCCATAAGGTTAATAACCCCTATTTTTACGCCTGAAGCTTCCTTTATTATATAGCCTCTACCAACAGAAGACTCTCCGTAATTTAAGGGCCTTATTAGATCCCGGGTATCCAGTACATCTCTTGACTCTTTCTTTTTAAAGATATGGTCTCCACTAGTAACTACATCTATTCCAGCACTAAAAATCTCCCCGGCTGTATCAGGGGTTATGCTTGAACCTCCGGCAGCATTCTCGCCATTAGCTATAACAAAATCTAGCCCTAAATCCTTTTTCACCAAAGGAAGAATCTCTTTGAGGTAATTTCTGGCAGGTTTCCCAACAATGTCACCGATAAAGAGTATTTTCATCTCTTACCTACAATAGTTCTTTATGCTTTTATTACCCTTTATTTCCTTTCCAAAACTCTATTGTCCAGCTAATGCCTTTGGTGGATGCAATCTTGCCGTTTAGGCGAATTCTAAACAGGTCTTCCGTCGTTGGCAAAGATTGTATACACCATAATTTCTTTATTTTATACCCTATTCATTGGTTATACAAATAAAATAAAGGTCCTCCAAAGCCCATTATTTAGCGTAATCTACAGCCCTAGTCTCTCTAACTACAGTAATCTTTATGTTACCAGGGTAATCTAGCTCCTGCTCTAATTTCTTCTTTATCTCATGAGCAAGAAGGCTGATCTCATCATCCTTTACCTTTCTGGGCTGGACAATAACTCTTACCTCTCTTCCAGCCTGGATAGCAAAGCTCTTATCTACCCCGTCAAAAGAATTAGCAGTTGTCTCAAGCTGTTTCAACCGCTTTATATAAGTCTCTAAGGTTTCGCGTCTAGCTCCTGGACGAGATGCTGAAATAGCATCAGCTACTAATGCTAACAAAGAGAGCAGGGATTTAAATTCTGCCTCTTCATGGTGAGCCTCAGCAGCATTTATAACTAATTCGTTCTCTCCATACCGTCTTAACAAATCAGCTCCTATTTGAGCATGAGTTCCTTCTACCTGATGATCAATAGCTTTACCAATATCATGGAGCAACCCGGCTCTCTTAGCGATGCGGGTATCTAAATCTAGCTCTGATGCCAGAATACCCATAATAATAGATACTTCTTTTGAGTGCTGAAGGGCATTTTGACCAAAACTAGTACGATACTTTAATTTACCTAATAACTTTATTAGCTCTGGATGTAGATTGTGTATTCCAACATCAAACGCTGCGGCCTTTCCTTCTTCTACAAGCTTCTTATCAAACTCCTGCTTAGTCTTCTCTACTATCTCTTCTATTCTTGCCGGGTGAATTCTGCCATCCTGAACTAATTTTTCTAATGATAGGCGAGCAATTTCCCTGCGGATAGGGTCAAAGCCAGATACGCTTACTGCTTCCGGTGTATCGTCAATAATAAGATCAACACCGGTAGCCATCTCAAACATCCTTATGTTACGGCCTTCCCTGCCAATAATTCTTCCCTTTATCTCATCATTAGGCAGAGAAACTACACTCACAGTAGTCTCAGTAGTATGCTCGACCGCACATCTTTGAATAGCCTGAGAGATTATTTCTTTTGCTGATTTCTCACCCTCTTCCTTAACAGCCTCCTCCATATCCCGAATCATCTTGGCTTTCTCTCCTCTTAGTTCTTCCTCATACCTCTTAAGTAATAGCTCCCTTGCCTCTTGAGGGGTTAAAGAAGAAACTCTTTTTAACTTCTCTTTTTCCTCTTCAATCAAGTTGTTCAGAGCTTGGTTCTTACTCTCTACCTCTAGGGATACTCTCTTCACATTCTCCTCGCTTCGGCGCAATTCTCTCTCTTTGCTCTCAATAAAATCTAGCCTCTTCTCCAGGTTCTCCTCTCTCTGCAGGAGGCGTTTCTCTAGCTGGCTTAACTCTTCTCTCTTGGAAGAATTTTGCTTTTCAAAATCAACCCTTAGCTTATAGAGCAATTCCTTTCCATCTAACTCTGCTTTTCTTCTAATCTCCTCAGTCTTAAACTTAGCTTCCTTTAGTATCTTTTCTGCATCCTCTTTAGCCTTTTTCAATTTACTTTTTTCAACGAGTTTACCCAGCCACCAACCCAAAAGCAGCCCAGCGACAACACCAGATAGTATGTAAATAATAGTAGTAATCATACGACCTCCTTACAGACGAATATTAATGCTACCAGTCTTCTGCTTAGCGACAATTTGTGCCTTAGATAATAAACTTTTCGCTAACGATTGTATCGACCTTCTGGTCCCAGGAAAGATTTGTGGGAAGGTTTTCTAGGATTTGGAATTCAAAGGCAATGCCTACTTTTTTAGTAGGCGTAGTTGTGTTTTGCAAGAAGCGGTCGTAAAAACCAGCTCCTCTTCCTAGCCTATTCTTTTCTCTGTCAAAGGCCAAACCAGGAACAACCACCATATCTATCTCCTTAATATCCACTTCTTTTGTTCTTTCCGTATCTGGCTGCATAACTCCTCTCGGCCCTGAAACAAAGTCCTGATCTAAATTTGTAATCTCAAAGATACGTAAATTTTTTGCCTCTAAATCCATTACTGGAAAACAGAATCGTTTATTTCCTAAATCTTTCCGGATCTTTCTCAAAATATCTACTTCCCCGCGTAAGGGGTAGTAGACCATAATCACTTTTGCTTTCTTGTATAAAGGTAACTCTGATAATTTATCCTCAACATTTTTGCTCCTCCTTTTTATCTCATTCTTAGTCAAAGATAAAAGACGTTCTAACAGTTTCTCTCTTATTTCTTGTTTTTCGCTCTCTAAAACCATCTCCATAGCATCTTATTATACCACGCTTCTAATGCAAGTAAACCTAACTTGTGCTACGATTATACCATTTAAAGTTTCAAGAATCTATGTAAATTTTCCTCAAAAAAACTGCTGATTTTGCGTTTTTACCTTATAAAATAAGGCTTTTTGGGCGAAAACTCAAGAATAGCTAGAGAAATCAAGGGGGTTTACAGAAGAAAAAATTTAAATTTAAATTCCTTGACAACTAAGCCTCCAGCTATAAAATATAAAAGTAGTTGAAAATATTAACTTTTTAAACAAAAGGGGGTGTTTGGATGAATAAAGCTGGGTTAATAGACGCAATAGCTGTAAAAACAGCCACTAAGAAAGAGGCTCAAGAGATAGTAGACACTATCTGGAATACAATTAAATCTAGCCTCAAAAAGCAAGAAGATGTTGCTATTTCTGGTTTCGGTACTTTCAAGGTAAAACAGACAAAAGCAAGAATGGGAAGAAATCCCAAGACAGGCGAGACGATTCAAATTCCAGCCAAGAAGAAAGTAGCTTTTAGAGTATCAAAAGAACTAAAATCCCTTTTATAATTAAGGGTTTTATAAAAAGAGGGTATACCTATTAAAGTATGCCCTCTTTTTTTATGGCGCTGGTGCTCTTATGCAACAGCGCTATCTACACTGAAATCTTCTTTATTTTAGCGACAAAAAAACCTTCCATAGTATCATCAGGAATAATTCTCTTAGTTAAACGCAAAGACGGAGAAAATCTCTTATCTTTCCACTGCAATATTCCTTCTCTTGCATTCTTTAAAGGAAGTTCTATCGGTAGAATCTCTAACTTTTCTTTAAATTTATTGATAAACCAATCAATAACACCTTCATTCTCTTCAGGAGAGAAAGTGCAAGTAGAATAGACTAGGGTTCCGCCTTCATTTAAAGCCAGAAATGCAGAATGAAGAAGTCTTTTTTGTTTATGTACCATTTCTTTAACTTTTCTCTGCTTCCAGTATTTAAAGCTCTTCGGGCTGGTGGTAAGAAAACGCCCTTCTGCTGAACAAGGTACATCAGCCAGGATTTTATCAAAGTATTCGGGGAATTTCTTCCTAACCCAGATACTATCTAATAATATAACCTTAGTTGATTTAACGCCTTGGGTCGTAAGATTAGCTAAAAGCTTATAGTAGCGGTTGCGAGCCTTCTCTATAGCTACAACCTCTGCTCCAGGGGCAAGAGAAGAAATTTGAGTGGTCTTAGCTCCCGGCGCAGCACATAAATCAAGAATTTTATCTTTATTCTCGGGCTCAAGGCAGAGTACCGGCAACATACTTGATAGATTTTGAACATAAACTAAGCCATCTCTGTAAATTTCGGTCTTTTGAAACTCCCGCAAAGGAATTTTCAGCAAGAATGCCCCTTTAGGAAAGATAAGCTCAGTATGCTTTACCCTTTGATTTACTAAGAGTTTTCTCAGAATCCTTAAATCAGTCTTTAAGTAATTTATCCTAAAGGTAGTATTCTTCTTGGTTAAAAAAGTACTGGCTACGCGGGTAAAATTAGAAGGGTAAATCTTCTTTAACTTATCTAAGAACTCTTGCGGCAGCTTATAAATTCCGTCTCTCATTTCACTTTCCTAAAAGATATTTAGCTCTTAATTGACCGCAGGCAGCATTAATATCCTGGCCCCGAGACTTTCTAAGAGTAAAAAATACGCCTCTTCTCTTTAGCTCGTGGCTAAAGATATCTACTTTCTCTTGAAGTGGAGCTTTAAATTTAGAAGAAGCTCTATTATAAGGAATTAAATTAGCTTTGCCATTAACTCTATTAAGTAGCTTTGCTAACTTCTTAGCATCTTCTCTGCTAGTGTTTATGCCCTGGATTAAGACATACTCAAAGGTAACCGGATCTTTAGAAGCTTTGTTAAATTCTCTAATTGCCGGAATTAACTCCTCTATTGGGTATTTTTTATTAATCGGCATTAGTTTATTACGAATGTTATTATCAGCTGAATGCAGGGAAACTGAGAGCTTTATACCTAATTTCAATTTAGCCAATTTCTTAATCTCTGGGTAAAGGCCACAGGTAGATATGGATATTCGCCGCTTTGAGAAATTAATACCTGCTGAATTGGTTAATATATTGATACTCTTAATAGTATTTTCAAAATTATCTAAGGGCTCTCCAATGCCCATAAAGACTATATTAGTTATCTTACAAGAAACCTTTAAATCAGAAACAGCTAAATACTGACCTATAATCTCAGAGGGAGTTAAATTCCTCTTGAAACCCTTCTCTCCGCTGGCGCAGAAAAGACACCTGAATTTACAGCCAACTTGAGTTGAAACACAGAGGGTGTTTCTCGCATCTTCGGGAATTAATACTGCCTCAATTGCTAAGTTGTCTCTTAACTTAAATAAAAACTTCTCGGTTCTATCGGAGGACTTTTCTCCTCTTATAAGGCTTAGGCTTGAAATAGAGAAATTCTCCTTTAAAAACTCTCTCATCTTCTTAGAAAGGCTGCTCATCGAATCAAAGCCTGGGACCCTTTTCTCATAAACCCACTCAAAGACTTGCCGGGCAGCATAAGCCGGAAAACCCTTTAAAACAAGCTTATCTTTTAACTCATTTTCTGTAAAATTATATATAGATTCCATTTGGTGATATTATAGAGAAAAACTTATACAATACAAGGATTTTTTAATTCGGACCTGTCCCGAATTAAACACATCAGCCACATAGGGTGTACCTTTACAGACGTCCTACTTTACCCCTAAAATAGGACATCTACTTTATTATAAAAAATATGCTATAATAAAACGAATCGATGTTTACCGTGAATTCCATATATTAATTGTTATAAGAGGAAAATAGATGAAATTACAAAATTTAGAACTTGTTGAAATGATTTCAAAAAATGAGAAATTCATATATGTATATGCTGTCTTGGCTAAATCTTTTTTTAGAAAAAAAATCATTAAGCTTTCATTTGAATCAGAATTGCCACATTATTGGTGGAGCGAGATTCAAAGGACTATGATAAACAATAAAATCTTTTTTGAAAATCTTGTTGAAAATAAGAATATAGTTTTAGACATTGGAACCCTTTCTTTTGATTATTTTGATGGAAATGATTTAAAGAAATATGGGGATAGTGTAAACGCATGGAAAGATCTGAAAAAGATTGCGATAGAAACTCAAATGAAATTTTGTAAAGAGTACGACAGTAAATACGGAATCCCGGATCTTTCTAGGCCGTGAAAATAAAACTTAAAACAGTAGAAACCCTACTCGTTTATATTATAGAAAGGAACTATCGTGATAAATAAATATTTTTATTTTTGGATTTTCTTTATAGTTACTAGTGCAATTTGGCATGGGTATAAAAATTATAAAGAAAATAAAGACGCAGGATACGATAAGGTTCATTTAGACAAAACAGGTCAAAAGATTGACTATCGCGGTGGATTGGGAGAGACCATTTCATGTACGTTTGCCGCATCATTGGGGTTGATTTTTTCTCCAGTTTTTTTAGCAATCGAAACTATAAAATTTATTCCAGCTGCTACCGTTCTATACTTTATATCCCAGAGAATGGCTCAGCAAGCACTATGAGCAAAAATAAATCTTATAACAATTCAATCAACCGGACTTTTTCCGCAGTTTAGCCGTTCCAAAAGCCGGTTATTTCAAACGTTATATGAAAAATAAAATTAATAAATTGAGTAAAATAGTATTTGTAAAACCTGGGGAAAAATATTGTCCAGAAAAAGAAAAATTCAAAAATGACCTTAATGAATTATTTCCTATTATCCAAGATGCACATTATTCGTATCAAATCTGGTGGATATTGATATGTAAAGAAGGGAGAAAAGAATACCTCGAAACCTATCTTCAATTTAAGGAATTTTTCGAACCTGTTGCTAGAGCGAATTTAACAGCCATGATAATTGCACTTTTCAAGCTTTATGAAGAAAAAGATAATAGACTTAGCATTCCAAAACTATTACGAACAGCTAAAGCCTTACGATTAGTAAATCCATGTATAAATAAAAAGTTTAGACAAAAAATGTCTGAGGCAAAAAAAATATGGGGGAAAATATGTATTTTGAGGCATAATTTTTTAGCACACCATAATTATTTCTTAACAAAAAAAGAAATTTATAAATTAGCTAAAATTACTCCAAACCAAATAAAAAGATTGATCGATTTATCAGTAAAGATATTTAACACTTTGTGGATGCAAATTGAAAAATATCCTAAAGGTATCGATGATTCTACATCAAAAGATACTTTAAAAATGCTAGAAGTATTAAAAGCATTATGAAATATAAAAACATATAACAACTCAATCCACCGGACTGTATTCGCGGCTCCGCCGCTCATCCAGCCGGTGATTTCGGGTGTTATGCTAAAAAAGAAAAAATATACAGGTGTCATATAGGTGTCATTAAAGTGTCACTGACACCTATATCTGCCTACCCTTACCTTTTTATAGGTACAACCACCCCTCCACACCGGGAGTGAAAGAGTGGTGTGGTTTTCGTCGTTTCATTCCTTACCCGTACAACAAGTTATAAACACAACATTATAAATTTCTAATTTAATTGAAAGAAAAACCCTTCTTTTTACGTCTATTATAGTAGAGAGAGGAAGTCTTTGAATGTAACAGACCCCAAATAATGATTTGACAAAAACTCCTAAAATATGGTATACTTAATATGGTCAGATTAAATGACCAGTCTATTAAATTGACCATTAAAAGGAGGCAAAAATGACTACTTTAACAACTACCACAACAAGTAACGCAAAAGCACATTTTATTGCAATGGTGAGAAAAGCTCATGAATTAGGGCAAACCTACTTAATCACACACCGCGG
>CAZPYY010000035.1:0-10829 GCA_964590995.1 uncultured Planctomycetia bacterium
CATCCTTATCCGATGATTGTTAGGGATTTTCAGGCTGTTATTGGAAAAGAAGCAAGAACACAAATTTTAAAGAAAGAAGGAAAACTCCCCAGTTACCTGGTTGCTTGTGTCGGCGGGGGAAGTAATTCCATGGGGCTTTTTTACCCCTTCTATAGAGATAAAAAGGTTAAATTTATTGGTGTTGAAGCTGCTGGATTCGGTCTAGATTCCTATAATGCAGCCTCTTTGCTTAAAGGCCAACCGGGAGTATTCCAAGGCTCGAAATCTTACGTCCTTCAAGATGAATTTGGCCAGATAAAGAATGCCCACTCTATAGCTCCCGGTTTAGATTATCCGGGAGTAGGGCCTGAGCACTCTTTTTATAAGGTAACCAAGAGGGCTGAGTATGTAGCAATAAGCGATAAAGAGGCAGTAGAGGGGTTTAAGATGCTCTCAGAGCTTGAGGGGATAATTCCAGCTCTTGAGACCTCCCATGCTATCTACTATTTAAAGAAACTGGCCAAAAGAGGGAAGGGCAAGATAGCCTTAGTTTGTCTCTCGGGAAGAGGAGATAAGGATTTAGAGATTATTCAAAAGTATAAGGCAATAAAATAAGGTGATGAGGCTAGAAGATAAATTTAAAGAGCTAAGAAAAAAGAAAAAAAAGGCTTTTATAGTTTACGTTCCTTTTGGTTTTCCCACTATCAAAGCTACCAAAGGTATTTGCTTAAGTCTACAGAGGGGAGGAGTAGACGCAATTGAGTTAGGTATTCCTTTCTCAGACCCTTTGGCTGATGGGCCGATTATCCAAAAAGCAACTACAACTGCACTGTCAAGAGGAGCAAACTTAGATAATTTTTTTAAAGAACTCTCGCAGCTAAAACAATCTTTAAAAATTCCTGTAGCAATTATGTCTTACTACAATCCTATTTTTAAGTTTGGTTTGGTGAAGTTCCTTAAGAAAATGAAGCAGTTGGGAGCTAGCGCTTTGATAAATGTTGATATGCCTTTAGAAGAAGGTACTGAATATATAAAAGAAGCTAGAAAGCTTAATATAGATACCATTTTCTTTGTTACTCCGGTTACCTCAGCCAAACGTATTAAAAGAATAGTAAAGCAATCACGAGGGTTTATTTACTATATCTCGGTAACCGGTATAACCGGCCCTAAAGATTTAAAATATGCCTCGCTAGCACCCCATGTTAAGAGCATAAAGCGAGTAACCAGGGTGCCTGTATGTGTAGGCTTTGGTATTCACAGCAGAGAGCAGGTTGCTAAAATCAATACCTTTAGTGATGGGGTAATTGTAGGAAGCGAAATAGTTAAATTCATTGACAAACATTATCGAGATAAGAACTTTTTAAATAAACTGAAGAACCACGTAAAATCTTTAAGAAATCCCTAACAGTAATACTGCATACGACATACTATATACGATATACCAAACAATTAATTTATGCATGAGGTAATAAATATCAATGGCGTAGATTTTATATTCTCCCCCTTCCAAAATATAGAGACCGCATCTTTGGGAGTATTTTTGCGAGGCGGAGCTCGTTTTGAAGATAGAAAAGTAAAAGGCATTGCCCACTTCTTAGAGCATATGATCTTTAAAGGGAGTCGAAGCTATTCACATCGGCAGATAAAAAGAGAGATTGAAGGCCGAGGAGGCTCTTTAAATGCTTTTACTGCCCAGGAGATAACTACTTATTATGCCCACTTTCTAAACAAAAATCTCCCCCGGGCTTTGGATATCCTTCTTGATATGGTATTTAACCCCTTGCTTAAGGAACAAGAGATCAATAAAGAAAGAAACGTAATCTTAGAAGAGATAAAGATGTATAATGACCTTCCTTCTTCTCGGGCCGGTATGCTCCTGGATCGTCTGCTTTGGAAGAATCACCCTTTGGGTGAGGAGATTATTGGGCAGATAGATACAGTTAACGGAATAAGCCGCTTGGATTTAGACAATTTTCGGAAAAAATACTATATACCCTCTAACATAGTTATTTCTTTTAGCGGAGCATACAATAAAGATAAAATAGCCGATTTATTGGCTGAGAAGATAAGAAAAACTAAACAGAAAGTTAATCTTAAATACTCTAGCCCTTCTCCTTGCCAGGGGTTAGAGGTAAGGTGTGAGAAAAAGAGCCTTGAGCAGTCACATCTTTGCTTGGGTTTCAGGAGTATCTCTTACCGAAGCGAGAAGAGATTGATCGCACAACTGCTAAATGTAATCTTAGGCGCTAACATGAGTAGTCGTTTATTTGAAGAGCTAAGAGAGAAAAGATCTTTGTGCTATGATGTTTCTACTGAGATTAGAAAGTATAGAGACAGCGGCGCCTTCTCAATACACCTGGGGTTAGATAAGAGTAAATTAGCAGTAGCTCTGGGTTCCCTTCTTAGAGAGCTAGATAAGATAAAGAGGAAAGAGGTTTCCAGCCGCGAGCTATCCCGGGCAAAAGATTACTTTCTTGGCCAGCTGGCTTTGAGTCTAGAGCGCCCTCAGGGACGGATGTTTTATCTTGCTGAGAGTTTTTTGACTTTAGGTAAGATTTATAACTTTGGTCAGGTTAAAGAAAAAGTGGAGGCTGTTAATCCAAAAGAGATTAAGAGCCTGGCTAAAGATATATTTAAATTTGAGAATATGCGTATTTCTTATGTTGGTAATATTAAAGATAGGTCCGAGGGACTAATAAGAAAAATAGCAAAAAAGGGGATATCTCATTCCTAAAGAATCTGTAGCCAGTAAAGCAAAAGCCTTAAAGATAGTAGAATTTATCTTAGCCAAAAAGGCCAAGGATATAGTTATCTTAAACGTAAGTGATCAGAGCGGTTTTTGTGACTATTTTGTCATTTGTTCTGCCTCCTCATCAAGGCAGGTAGATGCAATTCATCAGGAGACGGTAAAGCTATGCAGGAAAGATAAGATAAAAGTTCGTTCTCATCAAGACGATGAATCTTCACGCTGGATACTTGTTGACCTATTCGATGTTATTCTTCACATATTCCTTGAAGAAGCCAGAGAATTTTACAACCTTGAATATTTATGGAATACAGCCAAGAAAGTAAGGTTACCCTCCATTCTTAAAGCCAAATAAGTTATCACCCAAAAATAAGATTGTAATTCAAATTTAATTACAAAACTTTTTTACAATCTTTACCGATTTTATTTTTTAATCTGAAATTTAAAAAATAAAAAAATTTCAAAAAAAATGTGAAAAAGTGTTGACAATTTTGATAATTTTGTTAAATTAGATGTAGAGGGTTATCCCGACATTGGGTTGGGAACAAAAAAATAGGAGGTGAACAAATGGCAAAGAAGAGAAAAGCAGCAAAGAAAGCAAAGAAGAAAGTAGCAAAGAAGAAAAAGAAATAAGAGTTTTACGAAGGTAAAAGAAAACACCTTGAGAATATAAACCCCGCGCCCAAAAGCGCGGGGTGTCTTCGTTTATAGAGGGATGCCCGGTTTAGGCGAATCCTAAACCGTTCAATAGAGCTAGGTGGAGAATCACCCCCTGCTTTATAATGTTATATTTATAACTTCTTACCTAAGTGGGGGATAGGATGGTAAGAACCGTCCCCCATTTCTCTATAGATTTTTATCCTCACTATGATATAATCCCTTTATGTTTACCGGAATAGTAAGAGAAATTGGTAAGGTTAAGAAGATTACTAAGGGCGGCTCCTCTATAAAATTGGGAATAGAATCTAACGTTGTTTTAACCGAAGCTAATCTTTCAGATAGCATCTCGGTAAACGGAGTCTGTCTTACTTTATCCTCGAAGGATAAGAATACTTTTTTCTTTGATGCGATAAGTTCTACTCTAAAGAACACCAACCTTAAGCGACTTAAAAAAGGTGACTGTGTAAATTTAGAACCGGCTCTAAGTTTAGGAGAAAAGGTAGGGGGGCATTTTGTCTTAGGTCATATTGATAGTGAGTTGAAATTAAGAAGGCTAATTAAGAAACCCGGTCTTTGGCAATTAGAGATAGATTTACCCCCTATGTTCAGAAAGAATGTATTGGCTAATGGTTCAATCGCAATAGAGGGAATCTCTTTTACCATAAAGAAAGTTCTTCCGCGAACCTTTACCGTTGATATCATTCCTTTTACTTACGAGAACACTACCATAAAGTATAAAAGAATAGGCGACTTCTTAAATATAGAATTCGATTATCTTCTTAAACAGAAGAACGGGGGGTAGCGCAGTTTGGCTAGCGCGCTTCGTTCGGGACGAAGAGGCCGCGGGTTCAAGTCCCGCCCTCCCGACCATATTTCACCTTTCGGCTAATTTGGAAAAGAGAAAAGTCTATGAACATTCTAGGTATTTCAGCTTTTTATCACGATAGTGCTGCTTGTTTGGTTCAAGGCGGCCGAATAATTTCTGCAGTCCAAGAGGAGCGTTTTACCCGCAAAAAGCACGACTACTCTTTCCCAAAAAATGCTATAAATTACTGCTTGGATAGTAGTAATTTAGCCTCAAGCGATTTAGATATTATCGCTTTTTACGATAAACCTTTCCTTAAATTCGAACGCATACTAGAGACTTATTTAGCCTATGCTCCTTTTGGAATCCGCTCATTCATCAAAGCCATGCCCTTATGGATAAAGCAGAAACTCTGGATGAAGGAATTTATTAAAACAGAGCTTTATTATGATCGAGAGATAATCTTTCCTCAGCACCACGAATCTCATGCCGCCTCAGCCTTTTTCCCCTCGCCTTATCAGGAAGCTGCTTTTCTTACCTTAGATGGAGTCGGGGAGTGGGCCACAGCAAGCTATGGAGTTGGCAAGGATAATCAGATAAATATTCAGGCCGAGATTCATTTTCCACATTCTTTAGGCCTCCTATATTCGGCATTTACTTATTACACTGGATTCAAAGTGAATTCCGGTGAATATAAGTTAATGGGATTAGCTCCTTATGGTGAACCTAAATATAAGGATATAATACTTTCTGAATTGATGGATTTGAAGGAAGATGGTTCTTTTAGGTTAAACATGAAGTATTTTAACTATTGCACCGGCCTAACTATGGTTAATAGAAGATTTGAGAGGTTATTTGGCGGCCGGCCTCGCAAGCCAGAATCCCGCTTAACCCAGAGGGATATGGACTTGGCTCGTTCTATACAGGCAGTAACTGAAGAGGTGGTGCTGGGTATGGCTAGGCATGTTCATAAGAAGACTGAGCAGAAGAATCTTTGTTTAGCTGGTGGTGTAGCTTTGAATTGTGTTGCTAATGGTAGGATTTTACGGGAAGGACCTTTTGAAAATTTATGGATACAACCAGCTGCCGGAGATGCCGGCGGTGCCTTGGGTGCAGCTTTATTTGCCTGGTATCAATATTTAGATAACGACAGAGTAACAGATGAAAGAAGAGACTTCCAGCAGGGTTCTTTTCTCGGTCCCAGTTTTGATGATGAGCGTATTGAAAATTACTTGAAGGATAATAATATATCTTATACCAAAATAAGTAATGAGGAGATTCCCGAAAGAGTAGCTGATTTAATTGCTCAACAAAAGGTAATTGGCTGGTTCCAAGGACGAATGGAATTTGGGCCGCGAGCATTAGGGGCCAGATCGATTATTGGTGATGCCAGATCTCCTAAGATGCAGGAGATCATGAATCTGAAGATAAAATTCCGTGAAAGCTTTCGTCCCTTTGCCCCATCAGTGTTAAAAGAGAAGATATCTGACTTTTTTGAGATAGACGAAGAAAGCCCTTACATGCTTTTGGTAGCGCCTATAAAAGAGGAGATTCGCCGAGAAATACCTGATGAGGAGGAGAAGTTTTTTGGCCTAGATAGATTAAATGTTGTCCGTTCAAACATACCAGCAGTTACCCATGTTGATTATTCAGCCAGAATCCAAAGCGTTAATGAGAGAGATAACCCCTTATACTACAAACTGATAGCAAAATTTGGCGAAAAATACGGATGCCCGGTAGTTATCAATACCTCATTTAATGTAAGAGGAGAACCCATAGTCAGCACCCCGGAAGACGCTTATCTTTGTTTTATGAGGACTAATATGGATTATCTTATTATCGGCAATTGCTTAATAGAGAAGAAAGAGCAAAAACCATTAAATAAGGATATTGAGTGGCTTAAAGAATTTGAGTTAGATTAAAACCATGGTTCTTGAAGAGATAAAAAACATTAAAAGCGGAAAAAAGGAACTTAGGAAGTTTGGCCTGACCCTAGGGATTGTTTTTCTTCTGTGGATTGGTTTATTTTCCTGGCATAGAAAGAGCTGGTATCCTTCTCTTCTTATATTGCCCGGGACCCTTGTTTTCTTTGCTTATGTTTATCCTTTTGCCCTAAAATTTCCGCATAAATCTTTGAGGGCTTTATTTATCCTCATTAACTGGATTATTACAAGGTTTGTTTTATGTATTCTATTTTATTTTGTGGTTACGCCGATTAGCATTCTTTCTCGGCTATTCGGTAAGAAGTTTCTAGATTTAAAATTTAATAAAAGTGCAGATAGTTATTGGATTTTAAGAGAAAATAGCCATCTAGACAGGAAGGCTTACCAGAAGCAGTTTTAGAATTCTAGGAGGGTTTTATGGGTAAAATATCAATCATTAAAGAGTTTTGGGATTTTTTAATGGCTCGCAAAAAATGGTGGCTTGCACCAATTATTATTTTACTTCTCTTATTGGGTGCATTAATCATTTTCGCTGAAGGCTCAGCCGTCGCTCCATTCATTTATACATTATTTTGAGTTGAAAACATAAGATTATCGGCTACAATAAGCTTATGCAAGTATTTTTAGGTATTGATTGGGGAGGGACTTATATAAAAGCAGGCTTGGTAGACAGCCAAGGAAGGGTAGTAAAAAAGAAGGTTTATTCCTCAACAGAGCTTAAGAAAAAACAAGGTTTTATAAGGAATCTTAAGGCACTTCTTAAAGACTTTTCTTCCTTTACTATAAAAGGTATAGGTATTGGGGCACCAGGAATAATCGACGTAGAAAAAGGTTTTATCTATTACCTGCCGAATATTCCCGGATGGGAAAAATATCCTTTACAGAGCGTACTTAAAAAGATCCTGAAGCTTCCGGTGTTCATTGATAATGATGCTAATGTTTTTGCTTTGGCTGAGGCCCGTTTCGGCGCAGCTAAGGGTAAGAAAAGAGCCATATTCTTAACCTTGGGTACAGGCTTAGGAGGAGCAGCAATCTGTGACGGCAAGCTCCTTGAAGGCAAGACTAGTGCTGCCGAGTTAGGACACGTGCCGATAAATCCAAAAGGAAAATTATGTGGTTGTGGGGGCCGGGGTTGCATTGAAACTTACGTTGGTAACCGCTATCTGCTTTCACGCTACAAGCGCTTGAAGAAGAATAAAACAAAGGTAAAAGAAGTAAAACAACTTTTTGAAAGAGGCTTAGCTGGAGAGAAGGAGGCTTTAATCGTTTGGAAGGAGTTTTCCCATAATCTTGGAAAGTTCTTGGCAGGAATGATAAACGTATTTAACCCCGAAGTTATTATATTTGGTGGAGGAGTATCAGGAGCGTTCAAATTATTTAAACCTTTGGTTGCTAAAGAAATCAAGAAACAGGTAATGTGGCCCCAAAATTTAGGCGTAAAATTAGTAAGGGCAAAACTCTCAAATGCTGGTATAATTGGGGCATCTCTTCTGGCAAGAGAAAATTATAAGGGAGATTGATATGAGGCTATTCATTGATACAGCTAATTTAGAGGATATTAAAAAAGCGCATTCTTATGGAGTTTTAGACGGGGTAACTACAAACCCTACCCTTCTTTCAAAGGAAGGAGTTGAGCCTAATTCTCAGCTTAAGAAGATATGTGAAGTAGTAAAAGGTCCGGTCAGTGCTGAGATTACTAGTTTAGATAGCGAAGGGATGGTAGGAGAGGCAAAGGAACTGATAAAAATCTCCTCAAACATTGTCATAAAGGTTCCTTGTACTGTTGAAGGCCTAAAAGCAACCAAAGAGATCAGCGCCTTAGGCATAAAGACAAATCTTACCCTTTGTTTTTCTTCCTCCCAAGCTCTTTTGGTAGCTAAAGCCGGGGCAACCTATGTTTCTCCTTTTATTGGTAGGCTGGATGATATCTCCACTGAAGGGATGGATTTGGTGAGGGATATAAGGTTGATTTATGATAATTACGGGATTTCTACCCAGATAATTGTTGCTTCAATTCGCCACCCGATTCATTTTTTAGAATCAGCGCGCTTGAGAGCCGATATCGCAACTGTCCCATTTGCGGTAATTGAGAAGTTGATGAAGCATCCTTTAACCGATATCGGCATAAAGAGATTTTTAGATGATTGGGCAAAACTAAAAGAAAGTTTAAAGAAATGAGATTTGTTATTCTGCTTACTATTCTTCTTGCTCCGTTTAGTGCTTTTTCTGAGGCTGATAAAATGCCGGTAGTTATTGATGGCGATGAGATAAGCTATCTTCAACAAGAAGGCAAAGTTGTTGCTAAAGGTAATGTAAGGGTAGAGTCAAAGGATAGTATACTTTTCTGTCAAGAGGCTGTCTATGATGCCAATAGCAATATTGCTCACATAAAAGGGGATGTCGAGATAACAAAGGGCAATAGTATTCTCTATGGCCAAGATGTAATTTATAACTTCAATACCCACAATGCCGAGATGGTCGATGTAAGGCTTAAAGACCCTCCGGTTTACGGAGAAGCCGAAGATGGAGATAAAGTAGGGCAAGAAAAATATGTGCTGAAGAAAGCTTACATTACCACTTGCGACCTGGAAGTTCCTCACTATCGCCTAACAGCAAAGACAATTACTGTTTATCCCGAAGATAAAATTATAGCCAAAAATATGGTTTTAAAAGTGGGAACAACCCCTATTTTTTACATTCCTCGTTTTGTTCAATCTTTAAAAGATAATGCTTTTAAGGTGGAGTTGATTCCTGGTAAGGAGAATGAGTGGGGGGTTTTTCTTCTATCTCGTTGGCGCTATAACCTAAATGATGAGAATAAAGGTAAAATTCATATTGATGCCTATGAAGAGAGAGGTTATGGGTTTGGCCTAACCCATCAGATAGAGAGTAAAAAGTTTGGAGACGCTCTGCTTAATTATTACGCTATTTTCGATGAACTTTATAAATTGGATGGCAGAAAGAGGCTCGGCGATATGTATCCGGGCAGGAGTAGTGTAGCCCCTAAGCGCTTAGAAGATGACCGCTACAAAGCACAGCTTGTCCACCAGTGGGAGCCTGCTGATAATTTATCTATAACCAGTGAATTTAATAAATTCTCTGATCAATACTTTATGGAAGATTTCTTTGAGCGGGAATATGAGGTTTCGCCGAATACCAAGAGCTATAATCTTATACAGTATGCCCTATCAGGGTCTTCCCTTTCTTTACGTACTCAAGCCCGAGCAAATCGTTTTTACACTGAGACTGAGTATCTTCCTCAATTAGAATACAATTTCTTCAAGCAGAACTTAGGTTCCACTAACTTTTACCTTGAATCAGATAGCAAAACAGGACTCTTAAAGAGCAGAGCAGCTAATACGCAAGACTACAGCAAAGCTTTTAGGGCTTATTCGCATAATGTTTTAAGCTATATCAATAAGATAAAGTGGTTAAATATAAATCCTTATGTTGGTTCCTACTCAGCCTTTTATTCTCGAAACAGCCTCTATGAGTATGATGTCTGGCGCGAAACTCTTGAGACCGGGATGACTATGAATGTAAAACTTTATAAATACTTTAATAATGCCGGCTGGAATGTCTTTGGGGAAAAAATAGACCAAATGCGTCACATATTAAATCCGGAAATAAGCTATAGCTATATTCATGACCCCACAGTTTCTAATAGTAACATTGTTCAATTTGATGATGATGATAGCATTGCCCGAGCTGAGTCGGTTACTTTTACCTTAGAGAATAAATTACAAGCTAGAAACAAAGAGAGAACCTGGGATTTTATATATTTTAGCCCGGCAGTTACTTACACGATTAGCCCCGAAGGAAGTTTCAGCCGTTTTAATACTATAACCGGAGATTTTGAAATTTACCCCAAAGAAGGGCTTTCCCTAACATCCGATACTTCTTTTGATGTCCAGACCAGAAGAATTAGTTCATTTAATGTCGATTTTACGGTTAAAGGTAAAGAGAAGGTTATTGAAGGAGGGGAAGAAGTAGAGAAAGAAAAATACTCTTTCTCCTACGGCCATCGGTATTCTCGTCAAAGCAGTACTCAGGGCACGCTTGAGCTTAATTACCAACTTACTCCTAAGTTAAAATTTCGGGGATACACGCGGTGTGAGTACAATACTGGAGATTTCCAGACTCAACAGTATGCAATAAGGGCAGATTTGCATTGCTGGTGGTTGGATTTTGGTTTAGATATAAATAGGCATCAGCGGGGAGGGAAAGACCTTGGTTTTTGGTTTATGTTTACCTTAAAGGACTTCCCGGATATCAGTGCTGGTTTTGATCAAACTTATCACGGCGCAAAACCTAATTACTCCGAACCGTGAAATTATACTAGGAGGATTTAATGTCAGCTTTAAAGAAGACAAAACAAAGAAAATATACCAAGAAATACAAGATTTGTGTTGTCGGTGCCGGCCATGTTGGCCTTGTTGCTGCAGCTTGTTTTGCTGAGCTAGGGCATAGGGTATACTGCGTAGATAAAGACAAAAAGAGGATAGCGTCTTTAAAGAAAAAAAATATACCCTTTTATGAGCCGAATTTAGAGTCCTTGGTTAAGAAAAACCTTAAGTCTAAGGGGTTGGTTTTTTCATCATCTTTGCCGGAAACTATTAAAAAATCTCAAGTTATCTTTATTGCTGTAGGTACCCCTCCTCAGGCAGATGGTTCTGCTGACCTTACTTCAGTAGGA
>CAZPYY010000036.1:0-9647 GCA_964590995.1 uncultured Planctomycetia bacterium
TAGGCATCAATTCGAGTACGTATCTTCTCTACTGCTGCTCCAATTGCATCAGGAATTTTTTCGGCAGAAATAGTTGAGGTATCGGCTCGTAACAAGACATACATCCCGCCCTTTAAGTCGAGCCCTAAGTTTATATTTTCTTCTAACGGAAAGACGTAAAAAATACTGAACGCTACTAGCCCTAGGATAATAATGATTCTTAATTTCAGATCTGCACGCTTAACCATTACCGAGCCTTTCTTACGTAAGCGACTGAATTCTTCTCAATTTCTATCTTTGCATTCTCATCAACCCTTACGACAAATGTCTTCTCCTTTATATTAACAATCGTCCCATAAAGACCACCGGTAGTAACGATCTCATCGTTTTTCTTCAGGTTTGCAACCATTCCCTGGTGCTCTTTCTGTTTTTTCTGCTGGGGCCTTATAATCAGAAAGTAGAAGACAATAAAAATAAAAATTAAGGGGATGAAATTCAAAATTCCTGCATTAGGGTTTGCTTGCATCTTAGCCTCCTTGGTAAAAAAAATAGTTTTAAGTTATAAGTAATAGGTTCTAAGTCTTTCAAATTTTCTTAACTTAAAACTTACAACTTACAACTTAAAACTTACAATTTAAGACTTATTTTGCTTTTTATATCTCTTAAACAAAGTAGCTACGGTCGTGGTTGGTTTTGCACCCTTTTTTATCCAAGCTTCATACTTTGAAATCTCAAACTTCAAAAGCTTGCCTGAAGGGTCATAATGTCCAAGCTGAGCGACAAATTTTGATTCCCGTGCGCTCTTTGCTTCAGCTACCACAATTTTGTAGTGATATCTTCTTTTAACAGATTTTCCTGGCCTACGTAGTCGAATTTTAAGCATGCTCTTTCCTCCTACTCATCATAATCATCAGCAAAAATATATTCCGGCCTTACTAAAGGTTTATAGGTCGGAATAAGAAAGGTTGCTACCTCGTACGATCCAACAATTGCTCTCCCTAAAAAACAGGCAACCCCTTTAAGGGGTCCCCAGAATACTCCGGCAAGTTCCCCGCTTACCTCATGGTTTTCTGCTTCTCTCACCTTCACCATTTGCCGTGGTATTTCTAACCATCCCATAGAAACATTAACCAAACCACGGGCAAACTTACTCAACGGGTTGTAGTCCCGAGCATACACTGGAAGAAGGCACAACTGAAAGATGATCAGTAAAAAACATATTTTCTTATGCATTTTCCACCTCCTTTTAAAAATCAGCTATTTTCTCCTAGAAGACCCGGCCGCAAGCTTAAGTGCTAACATTTGGGCCTTTGCTTTATTAACCGTTTCTTTATACTCATTCTCAGGAACAGAATCAGCCACTATACCTGCTCCAGCTTGAATATAAGCCCGATTACCCTTAAATACTATTGTCCTAATTATTATACACGTATCTAGACTCCTTGTGAAGGAAAAATATCCTACTGACCCGGCATAGATGCCTCTTTTCTCCGGCTCCAACTCATTGATTATCTGCATTGCCCGCACCTTAGGTGCTCCGCTAACTGTTCCGGCCGGAAAGCAGCTTATCAAAGAAGAAAAGATATTTTCTTTACGGCTCAATCTTGCTCTTACCTCGCTAACAATATGCATTACATGAGAAAACATCTCGACACTCATAAAGGTAGAGACGTTAACCGTTGCTTTTTCAGCAATCCTCCCTAAGTCATTTCGAGCTAAATCAACTAACATAATATGTTCAGCCTTCTCTTTGGGGTCGCCTAACAAGGATTTCTCCAATTTCTTGTCTTCAGCCCCATCTTTACCTCTTTTCCTAGTACCAGCAATAGGCCGGGTAATTAATTCATTGTGTTCACACCTTAGAAGCATTTCCGGCGAAGAACCGGCAATCTTCGTCTTTCCAAAATTTAAATAGAACATGTAGGGGGAAGGGTTGAGTATTCGCAAATACCTATAGACCATAAAAGGGTCGGCTTTAAACTTGGCAAAAAATCTCTGAGAAATAACAGTTTGAATTATCTCTCCCTCTTTTATATATTTCTTCGCCTTCTTAACAGCGCTAAGGAAATCCTTTTTCTTAAAATTAGAGTCCATTCTAAGTTTCGATGGCTCGAATAATAGGTCCGGCACCCGGTACGGAGAGATAATTTTCTTGTAAATCCTCTCTAGGATCTTTCGTTCTCTAAGATAAAGCTTATCCAATCCTGCCTTAGCGTCTAAAACAACAAAAGAAAGAACTTCGATCTGCTTCATTAAATGGTCGAAAATTACCAAAAACTTGGGAAGGATAAAGTAAGAATCATAGGTACCTAAAGAGTCGGGTAAATCTTTACCCATTGGTTCATAAAATCTTACAACATCATAACCAAGATAACCCACAAAACCCCCAAAAAAACGCAAATTCTCCTTAGGGGCAACCTTGTAGCGGCTCATTATTCTCTTTAGCTCTAAGCAAGGGTCTTTTCGCGTTAAAAAGGAACCTGACCTTTTATCTTTGATATAAATTCGCTTACCCTTGCTTTTAAATACGGCTATTGGTTTAAATCCTAAAAAGGAGAAGCGGCATATCTTCTCTTCACCCTCTACTGACTCCAGAAGAAAACTCTCACCCTTCATAGCCCTCTCAAGGCTGCGATAAACAGAGAGAGGGGTAAGACAATCTAAAGAAAACTTGCATGAGAGAACAATTAAGTTATTCCTCTTTGACAATTTCCGAAATTGCCCTAAGGTGGGATTTATTTTGCCAAACCGGGTTTCTTTTTTTGCCATATATTTTTAAACTAATCTTCGAAAAAAACAGCTCCACTCACCAGTATGACAAGCAACACCTTTCTGGGCTACCCTTATTAGTAAAGCGTCTTTATCGCAATCATAATATACCTTCTTTACCTTTTGAGCACACCCACTGGTTTCACCCTTGCGCCAAAGAATCTTTCGAGAACGAGAGTAAAAGCAAGTTCTCATCTCGCCTAGGGTAATTTTTAAGGATTCTTTATTCATATAAGCAATCATTAGAACATCTCCGGTTTTATCGTCTTGGACAATTGCCGGAATAAGCCCATTCTGTCCAAACTTTAGTTTAGGCAACCTCAGAGCTCTTTTAGTTTTTTTCTTTTTCATATCCTCACCTCAATTCCGTTTCTGCCAAGATAACTCTTTATTTTCTTAATGCTAATCTCTCGATAATGAAATATCGAGGCTGCTAAGCCGGCAGTAGCCTTAGTCTTTTTGAAAACATCAAGAAAATCTTTAAGCTTACCCGCCCCTCCGGAAGCAATCACCGGTATCTTTACCGCCTCGGATATTGCCTTAGTTAATCTTATATCAAACCCATCCTTAGTCCCATCATAATCCATGCTGGTAAGGAGAATTTCACCGGCACCTAATTTTTGTGCTTTTTTCGCCCACTCCCGAGCATCCAAGCCAGTTGAAGTCCTCCCGCCATTAATATAAACATCCCAACCTCTTCCCCTTGATTTTGCATCAATGGCCGCAACTATACATTGACTTCCAAAAACCCTTGAGGCCTCCTTAAGTAGTTGAGGATTCTTTACCGCAGCAGTATTCAATGATACTTTTTCTGCTCCAGCCAAAAGTAGCTTGCGTATATCTGCGGCCGAGCTTACTCCGCCTCCGACAGTAAAAGGCATAAATACAACCTGAGAAATCCTTTTAACCAGATCAAGAGTTGTAGAACGCCTTTCGACACTCGCAGTAATATCCAAGAAAACCAGCTCATCGGCACCTTCGTTCTCGTAAAATTTGGCATTCTTTACTGGATCACCAGCATCCCGCAGATTAACGAAATTAACCCCTTTTACTACTCTTCCCTTATTAATATCTAAACATGGAATGATTCTTCTTGCTAACATAAGCTAAACCCCGTTAGAAGTTTTATTCTTTTCCCTTTGGAGTTGATAGTTCTAACGGGGTAAATTATACCATAACTCTATGAAAATTAAAGAAATTTGGAAGAGGTGGCGGGCAGGGATCAACCGAACCTTAGAGCTATCCAATCTCCAAGATAATGAGTTGTAATTATAACTATTGAAGCAATTAAAAGGTGTTCGCCAATTACCTTCCAGGGACTTGCGTTCTGCTCTTTAGATATTCGATAACTGAGCACGGCCAGCATTAAAAATCCCCAGATTATACTTACTATGATAGCGGTTGAAAGCTTAAGCAATAAAACCGGGACAACAAAAGTCAAAGAAAAAGCAAACTTCGAGAAAAAGGTTGATACTGTTGATGCCCAAATCTGCTTAGCAGTATGCCTATTCTCAAACTCTTCAGAGATGTGTATTCCTAAAGCATCAGAGAAGGCATCAGCCATAGCTATGATTAATATACCTCCGATAACTGCAAGTCTTGAATGGGTACCGGAGTGTAAGCCAACCATTAACCCTAAAGTTGTAATTATTCCTGAGGTTATGCCAAAACTAAATCCTACCTTTAATGAATGTTTCATCGTAAGTTAAAACTTAACTTATTTAAGCTTTAGCTTAAATAGTTTTAATGCAATAAAAGTAGCCTAAACGAGATTTGTAAGTAATCTCTGACCTAAGTCGGAGCTCGCCGAAGGCGAAACATTACTTCCAAATAATGTATTAGGCCTTTGCTAAACGATAACTTCTGTGCGGGCAGAAAAACCCAACACACTAAATAAAACGTATAGCCCCAACCGGATTTGAACCGGTGTCTCATGGCTGAGAACCATGTGTCCTAGGCCGTGCTAGACGATGGGGCCGTGTTTTGTATAATTGTATCTGTAAACTTTAGGATGTCAATTTAATTTTAACCTTTGTTACGCTGGGGATGAGAGTGAAGCCATTTATGGTACACGCTAACATAAAAAATTCCTCCAATAATACCCATAGATATTAAGAAAATTAAATTAAGCAGGGAGATACCCAAGCCAATGCTCTTCTCAATCCCAACCAGAGAAAAGAAGAAGACAGCTGAAGCCTCTCTTGTACCAGCTCCAGCAATTGTGATTGGGATAAGAGCGATTGCTGTAATAATTGGAACCACAATAAAGAAATAAATAGCACCTAAGTTTACATCAAATGCCCGGGATATAATAAAAAAACCTGCCGGCATCAGGAGTTGAATCGGTAAGGAGAAAAGGAAGCTTTTAGCAAAAACTTTGGGGTTGTTCTTGAAAAAATATAGTTTATCATGAAAGGATATTAACTTCTCCTCGAGACGCAGCTTCGGCTTAAATACTCTGGCCAAAAACCGGAAGAAAGATCTACTAAATATAACCAGAGATAAGAATCCGGTAATTGCGCAAAGAAGAAGAAGCGCAACAGCAACTCCCTCGCTTGGCACAATGTTTCTGCCAAAAATAAAAGCAAAAAGAGCAACTACGGTAAGTGCGGTTGCACCGCTAAACCTATCCATAAGTACTGACGAGGCAATCTTACCAGTATCGCCATGGCGGTAAGATATGCAAAAACTCCTAAATACATCCCCGGCAACAAATGAAGGGAAAAAAAGGTTTAAGAAAAGACCGCAAAAGTACGAGTAGAATGTTTCGCGAATAGAGATATTGACTCCGAGAGAAGAAAGCAGGAATTTCCAACGAAATATACCGATTATTTGACAGAGGAAGAAGATAAAAAAACCAAGAACGAGATAAACCCTCTTGGAATCCCTATAAACCGATACTAGTTTTTCGTAGGGGACGAATTTAAAAAGGGCGAGGAGAATTGCTGCGGTTACCAGAAGTCTAAATAAAAGAAATATTTTTCCCTTCATGCCTATTCCTAAACGCTTATATAGTGCCCTTTAAGATACTTATAGGCACTGAGTGCGGCAATCGCACCTTCGGAAGCGGCGGTTATTAATTGTTTCAAGGGGCGCTTGCGACAATCACCACAAGCCCAGATAAAGTCAACTGAACTCTGCATCTCCTCATCGGTAACAATAAAACCCTTCTCCTCCTGTAATACTATATCCTTAAATATTTCGGTATTGGGCTTAATGCCGATTGCCACGAACAATCCTGCTGCGGCCAAAGTTTGGCTTTTCCCATCTTCTACGTTCTCGATGACTACTTCTTTGAGAAGATTATCACCCCTTGCTTCTTTAACTACACTATCAAAAACAACCTCAATGTTATCTTTGGCCAAGAGTTGCTTTTTTAAATACTCCATAGCTCTTAATTCATTACGTCGATGAACTAAGGTAACTTTATTCGCGATCTCAGCAAGGTATAGAGCTTCTTCTACGGCACTATTGCCGCCACCGACAATAACCACATCTTTGCTTTTAAAAAAGAAACCGTCACAAACAGCGCAATACGATACACCTTTACCGAGAAATTCAGCCTCGCCTTTAAATCCTAATTTTGCAAAATTTGCCCCAGTAGCAATAATAACTCCGTTGGCAGAATAAACACACTCTGGTGTATATAAAATGACCTTTTTCTCTCCTAGCTCAACTTTTGAAATTTCTTCGTTGGTGATATCTATCGCCAAGTCCTTCAAAGTCTTAACCAAATTCTCAGCTAACTCTCTACCTTTAGTGCCGGTTCTTAGGCCTACGTAATTATCAATACCTTCCATTAACAGCAGTTGTCCGCCAACACCCTTAGCTTCAAAGATACAGAACTCTAATCCGGCACGTTTGGCGTAGACAGACGCAGATACCCCAGTGATACCAGCACCAATTATAGCCAATTCAATTTCTCTCATCTTCTTTTATCTACAATAGTTCTTCTCTGCTCTTATCACCTCTGCCTCTGGCAAAGCTTATATACATTTTTTTTTGCAGACAGAAAGATAATTCCTTATAGAGCGGTCATAGGTTGCTTCTGCTTTTGGCGGGAAAAAACAACCTGGAAGCTCATCGCTAGATAGATGATAGCGTAAACACTCACAGCACACCCCTTTCCTCGGACATGAAGGGTATGTACAGGTACAAAAATTAATATTAGCGTTTCTGATTTCGCACTTCATCTTTTGTCTTCCGGATAATTTCTCGTAACTTTGGATAAGCTTTTATTCTCTTCCAAAAGGAGACTCTATCGATGAAAGTTATCCCCTCAATATGATCGATCTCATGCTGAAAAATAACTGCTAGAAACCTCTCAGCCTCTATCTCCACAGGCTTTCCTTCCTCATTAAGAGCTGAAACCCAAACCTTATTGGCCCGCTTAACTTCGAGTTCCAACCCGGGGAAACTTAAACACCCCTCAGGAAAGCTAACCGAACCCTCGCTTTTTATAATTTCTGGATTAACTAATTTAAAAATGTGATTTTCAATCTCAATTACAATCAGACTTAAACCTAGACCTGCTTGATTTCCAGCCAAGCCAGTACCGCCGCTGACCCGCATCAAAGAAAGCATTTCATCGAGTAAACACCTCACCTCCTCATCTACTTTACCTACCTTCTGAGATCTTTTGCATAAAATATCTTCAGGCCAAGTGTGTATTCTTAATTTTGTTTTGTTCATCTAACTCTACGTATTTTCCCTTGAATCCTTCCAGCTCTTTTTCTTGATATAATCCGTAAGAAATAATTACGACTTTATCCCCTTTAAACCCCAAACGGGCAGCCGGGCCGTTAAGACAAATCACGCCGCTGTCTCTGGCCCCCTTAATAACATAAGTCTGCAGCCTTACACCGTTATTAAGGTTTAAGACATCTACCCGTTCACCTTCTTTCAAATCCGCAGCTTCCATTATCTTCTCGTCAATGGTAATGCTACCTTTGTAATAAAGCTCTAAATCGCTTACAACAGCGTAAGCGACCTTTGATTTAAGCATTATCCTCATCATTATTTTCTCCTTTTTATTAATTCGTAGGTCAAATCAGCAATCATTAATTCTTCGTCAGTCGGAATAACTAAAACCTTTGTTTTTTTGTCGCAGATTTTTAAAACATCTTTTTTTATAATATCATCGATCTTATTTGAATGCTCACCGATACCACCAGTAACACATATAGCATCAGGTCGCCCTAAAATAAAATAATAGGCACCGATATACTTCTTAAGTCTATAGATAAACATCTCATAGGCTAGTTTAGCCCGCCGATTCCCTCTCCGGACAGCTTTTTTTAGGGCCCGAAAATCATTACTTAAGCCAAAGATCCCTAGAATCCCACTCTTTTTGTTTAAAATCTCGTCCATCTCGCAAAGCGCGAGCTTTTCCTTTTTCATAAGATGGAAAATCGCTGCCACGTCAACATCGCCGGAACGCGTCCCCATCATCAGGCCTTCAAGAGGAGTAAACCCCATTGAGGTGTCTATAGACTTTCCTCTGTCAATAGCAGCAAGACTACATCCATTTCCCAAATGACAGGTAATTAAACGTAATTTATCTATGGGCTTCTTCAAGATCTTAGCGGCTTGAGTAGCGACAAATTGATGGGAAGTGCCATGAAAACCATATTTTCGTACTTTATATCTCTTGTAGTAGCTGATCGGCAAAGGGTACATGAATGCGTACTCAGGAATACTCTGGTGAAAGGCGGTATCAAATACAGCCACTTGAGGTATGTAAGGGAACAGCTTTCGGCAACCCACAATTCCCGCTAAATTTACCGGGTTGTGCAAAGGGGCTAACTGCGCACACTCTTTTATCTTTTTTATCACCTTATTGTCGATTAAATGCGGTTGGGTAAAAGTTTCTCCTCCATGGACAACTCGATGGCCTATAGCTGAGATTTCACTTAAATCCGAGACGGCTTGGTTTTTGAGGATATTCGCTACTAAAACTTTTACTCCCTGGCGGTGGTTCTTAACTTGGGATTTTTTCTCACCAATTCTCTCAATGATCCCTTTAATAAGTAGGTCCTTTGAAGGGAAGTTGTAAAGCTTATACTTTATCGAGGAGCTACCGCAATTTATAACTAAAACTTTTGTACCTGATTTTTTTTTGGATTTTGAACGCATAAAAATGAATCGCCTTTCTTTTTTTATTAAGCCCCTTACCCCTTTTGAGCCCTAATCACCGTAACCGCTGTACAATCGATAATGTCCTCAACATCACAACCGCGGGAAAGATCACTGCAGGGTTGCTTTGTCCCTAAAATTATCGGGCCAATGGCTCTGGCCTTGGCAAGACGCTGGGTCAGCTTATAGCAAATATTACCAGCGTCTAGGTTTGGAAAGATTAAAACATTTGCTCTTCCAGCAACCTTACTCTCACCTAGTTTTCTGGAGGCGATTTCCGGCACCAAGGCACTGTCTCCCTGGAGCTCCCCATCAATTAAAAAATCGCCATTTTTCGTATTGGCGATCTCGACAGCTTCTTTTATCTTATCCACCCATCTTCCTTCAGCACTCCCTTTGGTAGAAAAGCTTAAAAGAGCAACCCGAGGCGTAATTTCTAAAACATCTTTGGCGAACTGCGCACTGGAAATTGCAATATTAGCAAGCTGTTCACTTGTAGGGTAAGGTATCACTCCGCAATCAGCATACACAAAGACCCCTCTTTCACCATAAGAACAATCAGGGATTGCCATGACAAAACAACTTGAAACAATCCTTGCTTCCTTATCTACCTCTAGACAATTAAGTGCTGTTCGTACTACTAAAGAGGTAGTGAGCTTTGCCCCGGCAACAAAACCGTCAGCGTAGCCATAACGGGCCATCATTGTCCCATAGCAAAGAGGATTTTCCATTAACTCCCGAGCTTCCTCAAAGGTAACCCCTTT
>CAZPYY010000037.1:0-4554 GCA_964590995.1 uncultured Planctomycetia bacterium
TTAAGGAATTGACTGAGAAGTATGTTACTAAGGCAGAGAAAGAAAATAAGGATACGCTAAAGGCAAGGGAGGAGATATTTAGAAAGTTAGAGGGCGCAGAAAATTTACAACAATTGTTGAAAATAGCCCTGGATATGCTGGGAGAAAAGAAAGGCACAACCCCTGATCTGTTTATCAAGTTCGTTATGCCTGAAGAGATGGATAAGCAGGCTAAGCCCGGCACCCACACCGATTATGGCCTGGCTGAGGCTGACTGGGAAGGCGGTAACCTGGTAATCCGCCTGGATATAAGGCTTCTTGATAAAGACGCTGAGGGCAATATGCAGAACATTGATGGAGACAGCTGGAGAACTGATTTAGTGCAGGTCATCCTTCCCCACGAAATCACCCACGTTATTTTAGACGCCGTAGCTAAGAAATTAGGTTTAAACGATTTAGAAATCGGGCGCCGTGCCAATGAGGAGATAGTCGACAGTATCACACCCCATAAAGGTTTGGGTAAGCTCACCGCATACAGGAGGATTGGTTTTGAAGAATATGCCCCGAAGAGCGTTGATTCGCAAGAATCTGTAGCAGAAAGAGCTTCGGTGACGCCTTCTATCCAATACAACGAAATAAAATTACAGGGAGTAATTGAAGAAGACGGAATTGATACCAAGGGAACTAAAATTGGAATTTCCTCTGAAGGAGATAGTAAGCTCTGGGTAAGAAATGATGGCTGGGTTTATTTTTCTCTTGACCTTGCGAAATTGCGTATAAGGTAGTTAATGACCGGGAATTATTACGCACCCTTATGCCGATTGTTCTTAATGGAAATGAGGGAATAGAAAAACAGTCAAATGATTTAGTGGCTAATCTTAAAATATATAGGCAGGGAAACGGCACAAACATTCCTATAGCCGAACTTCAACCGACTTTTAAGGAGATAGTAAACGATGACGATAGTAAAGCTCTCCAGGAAGCTGAAATTTTCCTCAACACCTACACCTCCATTTCATCCTCCGCGGTGGAGAAAAAAGCAGGAGACGCTTCTATTTCTACAAATCAGGCAAATTCATCTGTGGTTACCCCCGCGGCGGACAGAAAAACTGCCAGCTCAGCGGTTGCCGACCAAGAAATTGCCCCATTAATTTTAGGATTGTTAGAAAAAGATGCCCACCCTAATATATATTCACAAGTTTTGACTGCATACGAAAAGAGCCCCGAGCTAGTATCTAAACAACTTAAGGACTTCTTTGAAGATACCATTCGAAGTATTTATGGGCAGAATGTCAATCTGGACCAATGCACAGTAGCAATACAAAGACACTACCATTATGACACTGGAACATTTAAAAATGTTTATATAGTGCGTGTATTAAGCGACAACGATAGTGTTCAGGAGAAGTTACTATATAGGTTTATTTTGAAAACGCCGAAGCAATATATTAAAGGGGAAATCGATGTTAAACTTGAAGATTCTGTAGAAGCTATTGTGAACGAATATAATGGCATGGAAGAAATACATTCCGCATTTGGCAATCCAAGAAAACACAACCCAGTGCCCATTCTAGGAAAACTTCAAACTATAGCTATAGGCGAAGTGACATTTTTGACCCAAGAATTTGTTAATGCCGCAGGCAATACTTTTGAAGATTTATTTGCAAAACTAAGATATGGAGAAGCCAATCCCGAATTGCTCAGTGAGGCTAGTCAAAAAATTCTAGCCCTAGCTCTTGCTGTATGGCATAAGACAGGTGGCAAGTTTGCAAGAGATGCAAATGCACAAAACTTTGTATTCTACGGTGCATTGCGATCTGGGAAAATAGGCTCCGCATCTCTTGTTGATGTAGATTTATTAAAAGAGATGGATATTAATACTTTACTGGAAAGCTTGATAACTTATCTTCATAGCATAAGAGATGTAAAACACTTTAAGAAGGCGCTAGTAAATATGCTGGGGGAAGAAGGAGAAAGTATATATAATTCTTACAAAACATTTGTAGCCCGACTAACAAAGGCTAATAAGTTTTTTGAAGCACTTTTACTCAAGAATCCAAAATATACTTCTGAGATATGGGCCACCAGAGGAGAGTTTACACGTAAATTGATGGGTCAAGATATGAGGTTAGGCAAAGATCCGCTGGTAGCAAAAATAGCTAAAATTGCCGAAGAAAAAACACAGTTATTTAGTGATTCAACTGCCAGTTCAGCGGTTGGCTCAGCAGCGCAAACTATCAGTTTAGCGAAAAGAACAATAGAGCAATTTATTGGTACGAAGACTTTCACGCTGCCGGCTCCAGAGACAAAGCCGGAAAAGTTATTCAAGCTTTTAGAGACTGCCGTTTCATATGAAGATTGGTCCGACAAAGAAAGTATAATGCGTGCTCATCCCGGAATCCTCCGTGAATTCTTGAGTAATTATTTCCTTGACATAGAAGAACAAGATAAGTTTGCCATGATGCTAAGGACAGCGAAAGACTTACTGCATAGAAGGATAAATGAAAAGGGCGAGGTGGTAGGATTCGCAGTGAACCAAGCTTGGTCTGAGCAAGGCGAAGAAGGAAGAGCGCACTATTGGTCAGAAGTAGCTACTATTCCTGATCCTCGTGCAATAAGAACTCTCTTTAATGAAGCGAATAGGGTTTACGAAAGAGCTAAAATAAAGGTGGCAGAGAAAGCATCTGTAGCAGAAGAGGTCGAAAAAACAACAGTAAAATCCTTGATCCCCAGCCAGCTTAATGAAGCTGAAGAAGAGGAGTTAAGGCTCCTTGAAGAAATGGACGATGATCTGATTGTTCGACTACCTAATGGAGAAATTGTAGTAGATGCCGAGAACTGGCGTAAGACTGGTAAAGCTGACGCAAAAAATTGGTCATTAAGGTTTAAGCCTACTGAAAAGAGAGCGATTCTTGAAAAGGCAAGAAGGGCCCTGGCCTCTCGAGGACTAAAAATAGAGAAGCAAACAAGAACCGTGTCTGAAGATCGAGCACTGAGGACTATGTTTATTACAAAGGAATTTGAGGTTAAGGCAGGTTCTTACGAGTATAGGTTGAAAATAAAAGGTAAAAATATAGAAATCCAACCTGTAATAGACGGCAAGCCGGTAAAAGATATCGCTCCTGCTCTCTTTCCTTTGGAGCAAGAGATTGTCTTTGGTCGACAGGGAACAGTCGGTCTTAAAAATGACCCTCATCTTTCAAGAAGACATTGTTCTTTTAGAATAGATGAGAAGTCGCCTGGTTACATGCTTGAAGCAAGAGACCTTGGCTCTTCAAATGGAACCAAGGTTGTGTTTTTTGCACTTATCCCGTCTTTAGAGCCGAAGAAAGTTTTTGTTATTCCTGATGGCAAAACCAAAACTAGATATGAATCTGAGTCCGCCAGCTCAGCGGTTGCAGAAAGAAGTACCGACAAGGAATTGCCTTTACCTATATATATGAGAGAGCAGGCTGCTGCCGGTGCTATAAACGGAGCTTCGGTTGCTTCCAGCTCCATTCCAATAGAAGATTCTAATAGTTTACCTATATTACCTCAAGCCTTGCCGGATAGGGCTCTGCCTGTTGCTCCTGCTGTACCTCTGCTGATACCAGCAAGTTCGCCTTTATTGTTTTTAGGCAAAGCTATCGGGGAGGCAATCTTGCCTACTGCTGTAGCCAGAGAGGGTTGTTCTTCTGAGAAAGAATCAGTTCGATTTGTGAAGGCTTCTTCAGGTATACAGGAGGTTAGTATAGCCCGTGCCGGGCCGATAAATACGGTCAGCCCCGCTATGTCTTCAAGCGGGATTGACCAACTCAAAGAAGGCAGGAAAACGAATAGTTTTACAGTATTTTTAAGAAAGTTTTACCAGTTCATTAACAAATTTGGCGTAATTGCCGGTTCAGTAAGCGGGAGAGGTGTAGACAAAATACCTACCCCCGGAGTGGACAAGGACGGTGCATCCGGCGGTTTTGGCGGAACAGGCATAGGTAATGGCAGCAAGGGAAGCGGTGCAAGAAAAGGCGGTTCCGGGTCGATGATAAAGAAGCCAAAACTACCATTAGAGAAATTAAAGCTAAGTGTCTTTATAAGAAATATTAGAGATTTATTAAGAAATCTTGTTGCTCGCGCTCCGCCGGTAAGAAAAGGGGTAAATAGTAATGTTGTTGAGAACAATGAAAAAACAAGAATTCCGGAACAAGATAAAAAGCCTGGAAACCCAGTTTGTGATAATGGAACTGGCTCGAATAAAGCAAAGATTTTATCAACAAATGGAGCAAGCTCAGCTCTTAGAAAGAGAACCCAGAATAGCCCAGTAGGCTCGGTTGAGGCGAATCCTAAACCGATAAATCCGGCTGCTCGTTATAGTGTTAACGATATTTCACCTCCGGAGAGCCTAGATAGTGTTACTCTGCAGTACAATTTACTGCCTATTGTTCTTCCTATAGTTCCTGCTGTCTTGTCAAAAACCAAGCCTTATATTTTACCTATATTATTAGGAATCAGAAATAGGGGACAGTTCCCTGCGGGGACAGTCCCTGTAGAAATTAGTGTTTTAACCAAAGTTGCAGGAGGCTCCGACGCCTCCCTAACCCC
>CAZPYY010000037.1:4654-9351 GCA_964590995.1 uncultured Planctomycetia bacterium
CGCTATGGTGACGTTAAGCAGCAGGTTAGCGACAGCTTCGAGCCCCTCAATGCCGAAGATGCTGAGAATATCAGGAAAAGAGCCCATTCCTGCTACTCGGTTACCCCGGTCTACAGAATTAAGGCCATTAGCTTCAGCTGACAAAACCAAATCAGAGGCGGTTGAGGCTAAGCCTCAACCGGGTGTTACTGTGTTCGCCTCCAGCCCGGTGTTGTATCAAGGTAAAAGCGCAGATAAATTGAAATCCACCACTTCAAGATTAAAACATACTGTTATCGCAGTAGTTGTGTCATTAACTTTATTAATCTTTGCGGGAGTAAAGTTTGGTAAAGGTATTTATAACACTGTCGCGGGTGACACTAAGCAGGTTATTTATGTAGCGCCGACAAAAATACACTACAATGTTGCATCCCAACGTCCTATTAGTAATAAAAACATAGTTGGCGAAGGCGAGCTCATTATCAATAAATCCGGGCTTACCGAAGGCCTAACAAGTGACCTCTTATATAGGTATTGCATTGCGGCTATAGGGTATAACGGACAAGGAAAGCCTGTTGTTCTTTGGCATGCTGTTCCGGGTTCAGTGATTAACGGAGTAAGGCAGGGGTATACTTACAAACAGAACAGCAGGATGGTAGATAATCTTACGGCTATATTGAAAGCCAATGGATTGAATCCAAAGGAGATAAGATTATTTGTCGTTTCTTCGGTCAGAAGCAGGTTTATGCAGCAGATGCAAGAGTTGCTAAGGAATAAAAACTTTAGAATTGCAGGCGAATTCCTTTCTGAACAGCTAACAACAGTTGTGGAAGTAACTCCTGAACAGGTAAAGATATACGGTGTTGAGGCTGCGCTAAAGGTTATTAAAACAGAGAATGGCAGGATTGTATTAACTGATCCTGTACCATTGTCATTACCTCTCTGGATATGGATATCTTTGGGAATTTTAGGCGCAGTGACGCTAATTATGGAACGGAGAGCTGACAAAAAGACATCTTCACCTATTACTGCAGATAGGCGTTACAATTATTCCTCCAGCCCGGCAATTGAGCTATCAGCCATCAACCATCAGCCATCAGCTGGTAATGTCTCCAGCCCGATAACGATTTTAGTTGTTGATGACGACCAGGGTATAAGGCGCGCAATAAAAGGTACCTTAGAAAATGAAGGATATGTGATTCTCACAGCTGGAAATGGCATTGAGGCATTAAAAGTATTAGAAGAGCTAGAGGTAGACTTAATATTGACTGATATAGCAATGCCAGGACTCGATGGACTGTCTTTAATTAAGAGGATTAGAAGCGAAGGGAACACCGTTCCTGTTATTGCGATGAGTGCAGAAGACAGAGAGGTGGTGGTGGTTAAGAACGCTGGTGCCCAAGCATTTATCCCTAAGCCTGTTGGGTTAGTGAAGTTATTAGACACAATAGAAGATATTATCCGCCAAGGTCAAGATTCTGATGATAATGTCTCTAGTCCTGTCTCAACTAAATACGCAAAGTTATGGGCATTCAGAGAGTTAAGAGAAGGAGATTTAACAGGAATAGAGATTTCTGCAGCAGGATCTGATTGTGCTATCGGGTTTGATGAATTACTACTTGTTGAGCCAAAAGTAGAAATCATCGCGCAAGGACTTGGTGGTTGCAGAGCGATTGTCATTAAAGGGTTAAGGAGAGAGGAACAAATTATTGGCTTAATGCATTTGACCGGTAATTTTGTCCAGCGGATTAAGCAGCTTAAGCAAATTCTTGTTGCTGAGCAGATTCAAGTAGGAAAGTGCTTCGCTGCATTTACTCTGATGGCTAAAGAGGATACCAGTAGCAAGAATGAAAGGATTGTTAAACAGTCCTTTAGAGGAACGAAGCTTGCTATCGCCAACTTTAGCTCAGTAATCGCAAGATTAGCTGTAGATAACAAAGAGATTAAGATTACTACTATTTACGTTACAGATGAGCCTCAAGGAGATGGCTTTGTAGTTCGTGAGGTATCAGAAGGAAAGTGGACTATCCCTTGGAAGAGTATAAGAGTAGAAATTTCAAAAAGTTCTTCCAGCCCGGTTGTGGAAAAGCCACGAATTCTCATTGTAGATGATGAGGAAAGCATACGAGACATTCTATTAAAGCTATTGGGGGGAACATACGAAGTAGAAGCAGCAGAGGATGGTAGAGAAGCCTTAGAATTGTTTAAACAGGGTGAGTTTAAGCTGATAATAACCGATAGCACGATGCCTGAGATGAATGGAAACCAGTTAGCCCAAGAAATTAAAAAGATAAGCCCCGGAACTTATATTGTTATGATTAGTGGTTTGCTCGCCGAAGGCTCCGACATTCGTAAAGACTTAGAAGAAGGTATAATAAATAAGTTTATAGGGAAGCCATTTCAAGTTGCAGTACTGATGGATGCCGTGAAAACCGGTCTAGAGGAAATAGGGGAAGCTTCCTCCAGCCCGATGAAGTCAGATGGCAAACATTCCTTAATCGATACCTTTATGGAATCATGGCAGTTAAGATACAAGGCCTTAATGACTACATTCAGAAATTTAGTGTTTGATTTTGAAGTGATTTTTGCATTTTACGCGAGAGAGAAGAAAAAAACCGATTCCGGACAGTCCACCTCCAGTCCCGTAGACAAACCCTTAAACAAGCGTATATTGAAAGCCTTGAAGGCTTATCCAGAAGACGAGCAACAAACCATTAAGAAGGCATATAATCTTGCTAGAGAACACAGGATAGATTTATCTATCGCCTTAAAAGTGATGCAAAGATTGCTTGCATGGGAGGCCGACCACATAGTGCTTAGCGCTGCTTTATTGTATCAGATTGATATAGAAAAAGAGGAATTAGAGAAAGATTTAGAGGCACAGGAGGTTCCTGTATCAGAGCTTAAAGAGATTATTAATGTTATAACACAGCTAACTCTAGTAAATACAGCAAGTTATGCACAAAAAATGCTTCTACTCTCAGAAACTCAGCCTGCTGTACGGAAGCTATTTCAGGCTATTGAGTTAGTGCCTTTTCCTGCTCCTGTGATGAAAGAGCCCAAGTTCATTAAGGTAAAGAGCAAAGGAGTTAGGACTTTTAGGATGACAGGAAGAGTAATAGCTGTCCCGGACAACCACCTTTTCATAGAAATCTTGGCTAATTTTAACCGCCCAGGATTAGCTTCCGAAATTACTTCTGCTCTTAGAGAGGGAGATATAGACTTTATTAAAGCTGGCGACAGAGATGACCAGGGATGTTGGATTGAAGCCTATGTCAGGTTTGATGAGGTTGACAGCGCAAAAGAAGCTTTGAGGCGACTAAAAACTATAAGAGATGAGGAGACAAAAGAATATCGAGAATTTAAAGACTTGGAAAAACGGCAACAGATACGACGTAGAAGAATTAAAATAACTGCATGTTATGAACAAAGAGGATTGTTAGACGATATCCATAAGGGAATATTGGAAGTTGATGGCAGGATTAATGTTGAAGGAAACTATAGGGTGAGGAGACTGGTGGAAGGAGAAATTACGTTTGAGTTAAATCTTGCGCTACCTGTAGGGATAAAGGACCAAACCGTAATAGACACCTTGGAGTCTATAGAGTTAGACTCCGATAATTGTCTAATTGCTCAGTTTATTTATGGCGGATTAGATACCACTTCCAGCCCGGTTCAATTATCCTACCTGGACGGGCCTTTGGCTAAAGCAATGGTAGAATTCTTTAGCGGCCAGATAAAAGGTAAGAGAATTTTAGAGATAGGCCCTGGCGCACAAACAGATTTGTTAAAGTGGTGGGCAGAGCAGGGAGCAGAAGTTTGGGCTGTGGATTCACGAATAATAGGGACGGGAGAAGAATCTTTGTCATTTCATGATAGTTCGCGACTTGCAGGAACAATAAATGGAGCTGAATGTCGCATAGCAGATATGGCTGAATTCCTCGAGAGTTATTTTACTTTACATCCCGATGAACCGTTTGATGCCATATATTCTATAGGTTCGTTTGAAATTGGCTATATTACTCAAAAACATAAGCGGGTGTTCCCAATTAGAAACCAAATTAGAACATTGGTCTCGGCATTAAAGATAATGCACAAGGGAGTATTGAAAGACGGAGGCGCCTTATTTATTGAATTATTATGGCCAGAGTATTCTCTAACCGCTGTGGTACCAGATGAGAAAAAAGAGGATATATTCGATGGCTTTAAGATAAAGACACCTTCGGATAAATTGTTAATCTTAGAAAAGAATTTAAAAACCACATCTAACTCCTCGCCGCAAAATACTGTTTCCAGCCCGGTTGTCAATCTTGATAGTTTAGCAGGAGAATATGCTGCTGATATTCTCGTTGAAAGTTTCCTGGAGCATTATAGGGTCGCGGTTATGGGAGATGGCGAATTGCTTCTTTCTCAGCTAAGTTTACAGGAACGGCTTAATACATTTGATAACCTGTGGTCTCAAAATTTTATTGCTGAACCGCAGACCAAGCTGCAAATAATGCTTGAGGCGGTGTTTGTCTTAGAGACAGATGATGCCGCAATAAAAGCTGTACTTTCCAAGCGAACCAAGCGGACACGCGCAGATGAAGTTTTTAGATTATTAAAAGAGAAAATATCCCCAAGTCAGAGAGTTGCGAAGGTAGACAGAGCAGCTCTCCAAGGTTGGTTTGAAAAGAAGATTCCATCTAAGGCAGGAAAAGCCTCTTCCAGCCCGATAA
>CAZPYY010000038.1:0-9190 GCA_964590995.1 uncultured Planctomycetia bacterium
AAAGAAATTGCACTATAGCATTGTAAGGATCAGGGTTTACCCAGCTTATTAAGGCTCGGATTACAATAAGCCAAGTAAGCGCGGTGAGGATAAAATCCAGAACCCTGGCTACGGAAAATAAAAGATTACTCGCAATAAACATATTATGTAAGTGTGCAAATGAGTGAATGGGCTAATGGGTTTCCCCACATCTACTCATTCACGCATTTACCCTTTAACTACTTAGTATATAAATTATATGCCAATAAAGAGAGTTGGGCAATAAATTTTTTTGCCGGGGCATAGCTCTTGCTGCCCTTTACCAAAACACAAATCAGATAATCCCCGCCTGAAGTAAAAATAATCCCGGCATCATGCACTACCCCTCTCTCCAAACCAGTCTTATGGGCCACAACAACCTCAGCCGGCAGATAGCGTGGGAGGCGGTCATTTACCTTCTGTTTCTTTAAAAAAGAGAGGGCCAACTTAGATAATTTTTGGTTAACCAATCCCCTTCCATAGATCTTCTCCAAAAGATATGAAATATCTGCAGCGCTAGTGTAATTCTCGATTCCATTCTTACGTTGCGAGAAGTCCATCATCTTCCTTACCAGGGCAGTGTCAATTAAACCCAGTCTTTTAAAAATACCATTAATATACTCAAAATCCAGGATCTCGATTACTTTATTAGTGGCAGTATTATCGCTTGAAGAAATCATCAACTCTAGAAGCCGAGCAAAAGTAAGCTTCTTCGGTAAAGAGAGTGCCTTAAGTCTTCCGCTACCGCCAGCAAGATCTTTCTTTCGTATAGTTACTACCTCTTTCAAAGAAATCTTTTTTTCGCTAACTGCATAAAAAGCTGCGGCTAATATTGGTAATTTTATTAGGCTGGCTGCTGGAAATTGCTTTTGAGCTTTATGTAGTAGCTCTGGTTCCAAAAAGCCCAGTTTTTTTATGACAAACGCATACTCAATTTTTGCATTCTTAAACTCTTCCCTGGCAAGATTCCTTAAGTCGCGAAGGAAAATATCCTTCTCGTAAAGCTGCCTTAACCCTGCGAAAGTGTAAGAGAACAAAGCAACAGACAGAGCAATAATGGCTAAATGAACAAAAAAAGCTCTTTTTTTCATTATTTTAGGTAAGCATTCTTTCGCGAGGCTCGATCTTCCAAGGATGTGAAGCAACAAGAACCGCAAAGAATAGACTATAGATAAGCCAGTCCCGACCAATCAAGACTATTGCTAAACGAGAATAGCCGCCATAAGCAGCGGTGAATTCTTCAACTAGAGAAGAAATAAAAATTGCCAATAAAACCGCTGGGGTTACGACCTTTATGCAAAATTTCCACCATGCTCCAACAGCCCAACTGCTATAGTGATTTATATGCTGAGTTAGTTTTTTAGCCTTATAAATCCAACCGAGAACAATACACTCAAATATAGCAGCTAAAACTAAGCCGTATTGAGTAAGAAAATGATCAACTATGTCTAACCAGCAAATTCCGCCCTGAGTAGTAAAGATAATTCCGCCGATAAATCCACTAATGCACAATACCGAAACTACGGTTTTGCGACGATAGTGAAATTTATCGACTAAGCCTGAGGTAAAAGCCTCGATTATCGATATTGAAGAAGACAAACCGGCAATAACTAAACTTCCAAAGAATAAAGCACCAAAGAGCTTTGGAAAGGCTGGCAAAAGCTCTATTGCCTTGGGAAAGACTACAAAAGCCAGGCCTATCGACTCTGAAACAACCTTACCAACCGGCTGGCCAGTTGTAGTTGCCATATAACCTAAAACTGCAAAGACTCCAAATCCAGCAAACAATGAAAATAGGCAGTTAACTCCACTTATGATTAAAGAGTCTCTTACGATTTCGGTCTTCTTGGGCAGATAAGATGCATAGGCAATCATAATACCAAATCCTAAACTTAAAGTGAAAAATATCTGGCTAAATGCATCCATCCAGACACTAATATCGCTAAGCCGGTTAAAATCCGGTTTAAGATAGACCAGAATACCTTCTTTTGCTCCCGGAAGGCCCAATCCCCAAAAAACAATAATTCCGGTCAAAAGAAATAATAAGGGCATGAAAATCTTATTGGCGCGCTCTAGGCCTCTTCTTATTCCTCCAAAGACAATCAGCCAATTAAGAAACCATACAATTGCCAAAGAAAATAATATCGGGGTCCTTACCTGACCTATCTGGAAAGGAGAGCCGCTTTTCATCAAAAATGAATTTTCAAAAAACTGGGCCGGATTTTGCCCCCAGGAAAGATTAAAAGAAAAGGAGAAGAAATTAAGGCACCAGGAAATGATTACCGAATAATAAAGGACTATTCCAAACATTACAAATATAATCTGCCACCAACCCAACCACTCCCACTTCTTAGAAATGCTGGCAAAGGAAGCTGGAGCAGAGCCGCGCATCTTGTGCCCAAGGCCAATCTCTAAAATCATTAACGGGATCCCGACAATAGCCAAGGCTATAAGGTATGGCAGGAGAAATGCTCCGCCGCCGTTCTTATAACAAAGATAAGAAAAGCGCCAGATATTTCCTAATCCAATAGCCGAGCCGACTGCGGCAAGCAAGAATCCAACATGGGTCTTCCATTGAGGCCGATGATGAGCTAAGGGGATATTTTTCATATCTTTCATTAAATTATATCAAAAAGAACCGTCCTGGTAAAGCTGATTGGCAATAGGCACGTAGTCTTTTAAGGAAAGATTCTCGGGCCGTAAATTTAAATTTAGACCAGCTGACTCAAAAAAACTCTGATTACTTTTAGATAAGTTTAAAGCATTTATTATTTTCTTCCGGCGTGAAGAGAAGGCCTTAGCGATAACCTTAAAAAGAAAATCCTCATCCCTGACTTTGTATGGGGGCTTACTGTAAAAATTAATTTTCGAAAACGTAGAGTCAACTTTAGGTATTGGATCAAAGGCTGCAGCTTTAATATCGAAGATTCTCTCTACCTTTGCATAATACTGAACATAACAGCTTAAGAAGTTATAATTATCGCAAGATGGCCTAGCGGTCATCTTTTGAACAAATTCCTTCTGAAAGGTAAGATAAGCTGCTTCGATATGCTTTCGATAATCAATAAGGTATTTGATCAGCTTGCTGCTTATCTGATACGGTACATTACCGAAGACAATTATTTTATTTCCTAGCTTAGAAAGCGGAAACTTCAGAATATCAGCGTGAAGAATCTCAACATTATCTCTTCTAAAGAATTTTCCCCTTAAAAAATCACAGAAGCGCCGATCAACCTCAATGCAATAAAGATTCTTTGCTTTTTCGGCTAAAAGCCCGCTCATTACCCCCTTACCAGGACCAATCTCTAAAACCTGCTTGCCCTTGATATCTAAGCTATCGAAAATCTTTTGGATATATTCACTATCGGTGAGGAATACCTGGCCAAACGAGCGTAACTGTTTCATGGGGATAATTTTGACGCTAACTTGATTGCTTCAAGCATAGAAGAATGAAAGGCCGTTTCCCCTCTTCCTACTATACCATAGGCTACACCGTGGGCCGGCGAAGTCCTTACGATTGGCAGGCCTAAGGTCACATTTACTCCGGTATGAAAAGAAAGCAACTTAAATGGAATCATTGCTTGGTCATGATAAGCGCAGATAATACAATCGTATTGCTTTAAATTCTCCTTGGTAAAGATAGTATCGGCTGGATAAGGCCCGTAAACTCCGCCCTTTCTTTCAATACCTAATTTACGCCTCCTAGGAAAGGCTGGGTAATTTGATTTTTTGAACTTTCCTATTGCTTGGAGAATTTTCTTCTCCTCGCCTCCGATAAAAGTATTCAGGCCAGCATGAGGATTCATTGCACAAAAAGCAATTCGAGGACGCTTTAGCTTAAACTGGACCTGTAAAGACCTGTAGGTCAAACAAAGTAAATTGTAAATATCTTCCTTGGCTAAAGAAGAAGATACCGCTTTTAAACTAATATGCCTAGTTGCCATAACCACTTTTAAGGAAGATGACACCATCATCATGGCAAAATTCTTCGTCTTAAAATAATCGGCTAAATATTCAGTATGGCCGCTAAAGTTTTTTAAAACAAACTTTACTGCCTCTTTCGACAAAGGAGCCGTAACCAGACGCTTTATTTTCTTCCTTTTTATCAACTCTAAAGCCTTATTAAGATAACTTAAGCTAGCCTCTCCGCTCAGCCGAGAAGATTTTCCTCTTTCTAAGCCTTCAATACCACGAGTATTTAAATCGATGAAATTGATTTTATTCTTTACTTTCTTGTAAATCGGTAACTTCTGAAATATCTTCTGATCACCAACTACAAAGAATTCAAGACTACTCTTACCGATACACTCGATAGCCTTTAAGGTAATAAAGGGTCCGCAACCACCGGGATCCCCGGAACTAATGATAATTTTCTTTCTACTCATAGTAATTCTTTATTACCGCACCCTCTTTCAGCTGACCTACCCATTCATTAAATTTCTCTCTGAATTTGGTATCCCAAAGGTAGGCATGAATTTCTTCTTTTACCTCTTCTAAGGGAAGTTGCGCCGGGAAAACCTTCTCCTCTAAGAAAATTAAGTGGAATATACTATCAACCTTGGCAATTTTATGTTTTTTAACTTCGAGGCCCTCAAGAATTTTGGATATCTCTGGCCTTAACTCATCCAGATTTGACTCTAGTTTTATCAGCATATCGTTATATTTGGCTAGAGTTTGGAGAATTCCCTCTTTTTTAATAAGATTAGATATTTTTTCCAAAATACTCCGGTCAGTTGATTTTGCAATATAAAAGATGTAATCGAAAGGTGAGTAAAACTCATCTGGGTGTTTTAAATAATAACTACTTATCTCTTTAGGCGAAACACCTACCCGAAACCTTACATGCTTATCAATAATATCTCTTAACCGGTATTGGTCCTCGATTTTTCTTCGCAGGAGAGCGATAGTAAGCCCTTTTTCTATCAGAGACTCTTCAAAATCTTCACGGGTGGGATGAGAAGCAATTATCTGATCAATCTTATTCTCTACGCGAAAGGGAGCAATTTCTATGCCTTCTTGCTTAGCTTTATCTAAAATAAGGGTATCCTCAATTAATTTCTCCAAAACCTTCTCTTTAAACTCCTTACCGTCAACCGAAATTTCCTCGTTGCCGTCAAAAAACCGATAGGAAAGAACCTTGCAATACTCGTCCAAATCCCGAGAGGTAATAACTTGATTATTTACCTTAACAATTATCTTACTTACCTCTTCGCCACACAGATTAAAAGAAAAGACTGATAATGCAATAACTAGTAAAATGTTCATTCTCATAATTGCTCCTCCTTGTAGGCATTTTTCAAGAATCAACGTCAATCTTGAATGCAAGCTTTAAGTATTCTATCTCTTTTTTAAGCAGGCGGCAATATAAATCAAAGCCTACCATCCAAATAAAACCGTGCTGCTCTTTGCCTAAAATATTTCCGGCACCTCTTAATTCTAAATCAGTCATTGCAACTTCAAAGCCGGCCCCAAGATGCGAAAATTCACAGATATGCTCAAGCCGCTTGGCAGCATCTTGAGGAATTGCGCGCTCACTCGGTATTACTAAGTAAGCGAATGCCTGCAGGTTAAACCTACCGACCCGGCCTCTTAGCTGATGTAAATCTGCCAAGCCAAATCTATGAGCATCGTTAATAATTATTGTATTGGCCGTAGGAATATCTATCCCGGATTCAACGATAGCTGTTGAAAACAGGCAATCTAGCTTTTGATTAATAAAATCCATCATAACCTTCTCTATTACCTGCACAGGAAGTTGTCCGTGAACAAGACCTATCCTTGCCTCTGGGGGCAAAACCTTTCGTAGCGCCCGTTCAATTCCTTCAATGGTTTCGATCCGGTTATGAATAAAGAAAATCTGCCCGCCGCGTTTTAGCTCTTTAACTATTATCTCCTTTAGATTGTTGACATTATACTCGATAACCCTGGTCTTAACTGCTAATCTTTCCTTAGGCGATGTCCGTATCATCGATATGCCTTTTAATCCAATCAAACCCATATAAAGAGTACGCGGGATAGGTGTTGCGGTTAAGGTAAGAATGTCGATATTTACTTTGAGTTTTTTTATTTTTTCCTTATGGGTAACTCCAAACTTATGCTCCTCGTCGATAATTAAAAGGCCTAAATCCTTAAAATTAACATCATCGGAGAGAAGCCGGTGAGTTCCAACTATGATATCGACCTTTCCTTCGCTTAATTTCCTTAAAATCTCGTTTTGTTCATACTTGGTCCTAAAACGCGAGAGCATCTCCACATAAAAAGGAAAATCCTTCAATCTTCTGACTAAATTGGTATAGTGCTGATAAGCAAGTATTGTAGTCGGCACTAAAAATGCCACTTGCTTACCGCTCTCAACCCCTTTAAAGGCAGCTCGCATGGCAACTTCAGTCTTACCGTAGCCGACATCGCCACAGATAATTCTATCCATGCACCCAGCCCCTTGCATATCAGCCTTAACTTCAGCAGTTGATTTTACCTGACCTTCGGTCTCCTTATAAGGAAAACTCTCCTCAAACCTCCTCTGCCACTGACTATCAGGTGTGTATTTGAATCCGCCAATTACCTTCCTCTGGGCTTCCATCTTCAATATCTCTACAGCAAAAGCCTTTATGCCTCTTTGAACTTTTTCTTTTATTCGCGTCCACTCCTTTGAGCCTAAGCGTGAAAGGCGTGGCCGTTTCAGGGAAAAACCAGTGTATTTTTGAACAAGATGAGCGTCTTCCCTTGAGACATAAAGCTTATCTTTCTTATCATACTCTATCTCAAAGTAATAATCCTCTTTTGCTTTAACAGTCAATAACTTTACTCCGCAAAATTTACCAATTCCGTAACGGCTATGAACAACGTAATCACCTTTTTTTATCCGCAAAACTGCATCGAGAGGAAGATCTTCTGAGGTATATCGCTTAGCCTTTTTTAGGTGGGGAATAACGATTAAAAGATCGTAGTCGATTACCTTTCTGTTAAGTACCTTGTCAAAACTGTAAATCTTTGCTATAGTTTCAAATTCCCACTCAATTCTCAAAGGAAAGTTAAAATTTACTGGATAAAGTTCTAAAGTGTCTCCCTGGAGAGCGAAATCCCCTTCCTCAAGCACTGCATCGACACGACGATAGCCTAAAGAGGTAAGCTCGCTAATTGCTTGCTCGAGAGGTAATTCTTTATGCCTATAGATTTTTAGTGTGTTAAACACGGAACTTTCTAAAAAGAAGGACTAAGGGAGAAGCGATATATATTGATGAGTAGGTACCGGCAATAATCCCTACTAAAAGCACGAAAGAAAAGCCCTTTAGAATTTCTCCGCCTAATGAAAAGATCGAGGCAACTACCATCAAGGTAGTAAGTGAGGTAATCATCGTTCTTGAAAGTGTACTGTTTATAGCTAAATTAACAATCTCGCCTAAGGAAGCTTTGCGCAGGCGCGGAGAGGTCTCGCGTATACGATCATAAATAACTATAGTATCATTTATCGAATAACCAGCGATAGTTAAAAGTGCCGTCACAGTCAGAAGATTAACCTCATATCCGGCAAAACAAAGCACACCTAAACTAATGAGAACATCATGAAAGAGAGCAATTACTGCCGCAAAAGCAAAGTCAAGGTGTTTAAACCTAAATCCTACATAAATAAGTATGCCTAGAAGCGAGAGAGCTATTGCCAAATAAGCCTTTTTTTTCAAAATTTTACCTACGGCCGGACCAACGGTAGTTGTCGTTAGCTCCTCAACCTCTTGGAAATTCTTCTTTAAAGCCTGGTCAATTTCTGAAGCTACATCCGAGGTGCTTTTAATGCTTATTCCCCCGGGAATGTCCTTAAATTCCTGAATAGCTACTTCACTAAAACCCTCGTTCTTTAAAGCATTCCTTAAAACTTCAATGTCAGTCGGAGGCTTAATCTGATACTCGAGCATTTGTCCGCCTTTAAAATCTATACCATAAACATCATCACCTTGAGAGTAAAAGTTAAATAGGCCAACTGCAACGGCAATTAAAGAAAGAGTAATGCAAATACTTTTAAGTTTTACAAAGTTAACTTTAGGGGCTGAGACCAATGAAAGCATTGGCAAGCTCTTTAGCCTTAAATCCAGGAGGAAAGAAAAGATTGTTCGCCCGATGAACACTGAAGTAAATATACTAGCTATAATTCCCAAAGAAAGAGTGGTTGCAAAGCCTTTTATCGGACCGGTTCCATAGATAAAGAGAAACAGCGCAGCAATAAGAGTAGTGATGTTGGCATCGATAATCGTCCGCTTAGCCCGATTAAAACCGTTTTTAATTGCAATGCTTAAGGGCTTGTGTAGTTTTAGCTCTTCCCTTATTCGTTCAAATATTAAAACATTAGCATCTACAGCCATGCCGAGAGTCAAAATCATACCGGCAATGCCAGGAAGAGTTAAGGTACCTTTAAAGAGCTGCAAACCAGCCAAGATGAATAAAAGATCCAGGATAAGGCATATAACTGTAACAACACCGCCTAGAAGATAGTATACCAGAACAAAACCTACCACTAAAGCTGCGCCAAAGATTATAGATTTTATCCCTCTATTAATAGAATCAGAACCGAGGAGCGGGCCAACGCTTCTCTCCTCGTCAACCATCAAGGGAATCGGCAGGGCACCGGAGTTTAATACTGTTACGATTAGCCTAGCGTCATCCAGAGAAAAATCCCCTCTGATCCGAGCCTCGCCATTTAATATAGGCTCATCGATCCTCGGAGCACTTTTAACTGTTCCATCCAAGATAATTGCCAGAATTTCTCCAACATTATCTTCAGTAATCTTGGCAAACTTTCGTGAACCTTCAGAGGTAAAGTTTAAGATTGGTTCAGAGCCGCCATAGGAATTGAATCCTAAGAAGCTCTCTGAAAGGTCAGAGCCCATCATAACCGGCTCTTTATGGAGCAGGAGTTGGGTCTCCTCATACTTTTTAAACTCATACCCTTGGGGTACCTGCCCAGCCTTAGCCTGAGATATCTTTTCGGTATCCTGCTCGACTAATTTAAACTCTAACTTCCCAACCTCTTTCAGCCGATCAATTATTCCTCGATCAATAACGCCGGGCACCTGAACCAGAATAGAATTATTACCTTGCACCTGAATGGAAGTTTCTTTAACCCCGTAGGCATCAATTCGAGTACGTATCTTCTCTACTGCTGCTCCAATTGCATCAGGAA
>CAZPYY010000039.1:0-9179 GCA_964590995.1 uncultured Planctomycetia bacterium
AAAGTCTGGATGGCCGCAGTAGCGACCAGACTTTCATGTAAGCCTGCAAAAAAGGAGAAGAAGTAATCATGGGAAAGATAGGTGTAATTGGCGGAAGTGGTCTTTATGACTTAGAAGGTCTAAAGAGGGTAGGGGAAATTTCGCTAGACACTCCTTACGGTGCACCTTCAGGTAAGTTTCTTATTGGTGAACTAAATGGGAAGGGTGTAGTTTTTCTTCCTCGTCACGGAAAACACCACCAAATTAACCCCTCTTCTATCAATTATCGGGCAAATATCTATGGCATGAAAAAGCTGGGCGTTGAGAGGATAGTCTCTATTTCGGCTTGTGGTTCCTTAAAAGAAGAGTATAAGCCTTTGGATTTTCTAATTCCGGCACAATTCGTAGACCGAACCAATCAAGCCCGCAAATATACTTTTTTTGATGAAGGCATTACTGTTCATATTGGTTTTGCTCATCCGGTTTGTGAGAATTTAGCAAAAGTTCTAAAACAAGCTGCGGAAAATAGTAAGATAACTGCTCACCATGGCGGAACATATCTTAATATGGAAGGACCGCAATTTTCCACCCTAGCTGAATCAAACCTTTACCGAAGCTGGGGAATGGATATTGTTGGGATGACTAATATGGTCGAAGCACGCCTGTCCCGTGAAGCTGAGATATGCTACGTGAGTTTAGCAGCAGTCACTGATTATGATTGTTGGCACCAAAGCCATGAAAGCGTAACTGTAGATGAGATATTATCTAATCTCAGAAAGAATGTCGCTAATTCAAAGACGCTGCTGAAGGAATTTATATCTCTTGTTGATGGCAATGAAAGCTGTAGCTGCCACGAAGCTTTAAAAAATGCGATAGTTACCAGGCCGGAGTTTATTCGGCAGGAAACCAAAAAGAAATTAGATATCATAATTAATAAATATATAAAGTGAGTGTTTTAGTAGTTGGCTCGGTTGCTTTGGATACGATAACAACACCTTTTGGTAGGGGCGAGGATATTCTTGGCGGTTCAGCAACATTCTCGGCAATAAGTGCCAGTGTATTTGCCCCGGTAAACCTGGTTGCCGTGGTTGGCCAGGACTTTCCCAAAAAATACATAAATCTCCTTAAAAGCAAAGGGGTTGATTTAACCGGCTTAAAAAAGGAGAAGGGTAAGACCTTTCGCTGGGAAGGGGAGTATGGCTGGGATTTTTCAAATCCAAAAACAATTGCTACCCATTTAAATGTTTTTGGAAAATTTGACCCTACGATTCCTGAGGCTTACCGAAAGAATAAATTTGTATTTTTGGCAAATATTGATCCCGAGATACAGGAAAAAGTCTTAAACCAGGTCGATAAGCCTAAGGTAGTTGCCTGCGATACCATGAATTACTGGATTGAAAATAAGCGAAAGCAACTGCTGAGGCTCTTAACGAAGGTGGATATTTGTCTTCTTAATGAGGCTGAAGCTAAAGAATTGGTTGGTGAAGCCAATCTTGTTAAGGCTGGCAAGGAGGTCCTGAAATTGGGACCACCAGTAGTAATTATAAAAAAAGGTGAACACGGGGTGCTCTTGTTTTCGCAAAAACATATTTTTGCGACTCCGGCATACTTGCTAGAATCTGTATATGATCCTACCGGAGCCGGAGATACATTTGCCGGTGGTTTTATCGGTTATTTAGCAAAGGTTAAAAAGTATAATCAGAAGAGCTTAAGGGAAGCAGTGGTCTGTGGCAGCATAATGGCAACCTTTGCAGTAGAAGATTTTAGCTTACGAAGGTTGCGGAAAGTAACTGCTTCGGATGTAGGCAAACGCTTAGATAAATTTAAAAAAATTACTAACTTTTAAGATGAAGGCAAATTATAAAGATACCTTAAACTTACCACGCACTGATTTTTCGATGAAGGCAAATCTTTCGGTCTTAGAGCCTAAGATTATTTCTGCGTGGCAGGATTCAAATATTTATCAGAAATTGCGCGAGGCTCGTAAGAGGAAGAGGAAGTTCATACTCCATGATGGCCCGCCATATGCTAATGGTTTAATCCATATCGGACATGCCTTAAATAAACTTTTGAAAGATATAATTATTAAGTATAAGGTTCTTAGTGATTATGATTGCCCTTTTATTATTGGCTGGGATTGCCATGGTTTGCCGGTAGAGCATCAACTCCTCAAAGAGCTGGGCTCTAACAAGCATGATGTAGAAGTTAGTGACTTTAGGAAAAAGGCTAAAGATTACGCCTTAAAGTTTGTTAAGCTGCAAGGTCAAGACTTTACCCGTCTAGGCGTATTTAGCGATGAGAGTAATCCCTATCTTACCCTAGACCCAAAGTATGAGCAAGCCGTGATTCAGCTTCTTGGAGAATTAGTCTCGCAACGATATGTTTATCGGGGCCGTAAACCAGTTAATTGGTGTCAAGTCTGCGAAACTGCTTTAGCTGAAGCTGAGGTAGAATATTTGGATAAGGAATCAGATTCAATCTACTTCCTCTTTAAGCTTATTGACGGCAAGAAAGCCTTAGCAAAGGAAGCCGGTAATGACACTTACTTTTTGGCCTGGACAACTACCCCCTGGACTTTAATTTCTAATGTTGCTCTCGCAGTACATCCGAAATTAGAATATTGCCTGGTTCGACTTAAAGATAAAAAGGTTGTCCTGGCTAAAGATTTAATCCCACAACTTGAGGAAAAATTCCAGACCCAACTCACAGTAATGAAGCCACTCATCGGAAAGGAGCTTGAAGGGCTAGTGCTTAAGCACCCATTTATTAATCGGGAATCCCTGCTTGTTTTAGCTGATTTTGTATCTTGCGAAGATGGTAGCGGTTGTGTGCATATTGCCCCGGGCCATGGAGTAGAGGATTTTTCTCTAAGTAAAAAATATGATTTAGATATCCTTATGCCAGTGGACGATAAAGGAGTATTTCAGGAACCAGAAGAGTTTAAGGGTAAAAATATAAACGATGCTAACAATTCAGTAATAACGGCACTAAAAGATAGAGATGCTTTGGTTGTTCACGAGAAGATAAGCCACTCTTACCCGCACTGTTGGCGTTGTAAGCAGCCGATAATTTTTCGCGCCACCTTCCAATGGTTTTTAAATGTTGACCATAAGAATTTGCGCCAAAAAGCACTTAAAGAGGTAGATAACGTAAGTTGGGTCCCTCCATCTGGTAAAGAGCGCATGAAGGGTATGTTATTAACGCGTCCTGATTGGTGCCTTTCCCGTCAAAGGCTTTGGGGTGTGCCTATACCAGCGGTAAAATGCCAGAAGTGCGAAGAAGTAAGCTTAACTAAAGAAATTATTGATAAGACTGCTGAGGTTTTTGGCAAAAGCGGTTCTGATTCCTGGTTTACCTTGAGTCTAGATAAATTTCTTCCTAAAAACTTTAAGTGTTCCTGCGGCTGCAGTAACTTTGTAAAGGAAGTTGATATCCTCGATGTTTGGTTTGAATCCGGAGCAAGCTTTTTAGCAGTAGTAAAGAATAACTCTGAGCTTACCTTTCCGGCAGACCTGTATTTAGAGGGTAGCGATCAACACCGGGGATGGTTTCAGGTCTCATTAATTCCTTCTATCGCCAAGGAAAAACAAGCCCCATTTAAAACAATTCTAACTCATGGTTTTGTAGTTGATGGTGAAGGGAGGAAGATGTCAAAGTCTTTAGGCAATGTAATTGCTCCTCAAGAGGTTTCAAAGCAATATGGTGCTGAAATCTTACGGCTCTGGGCTGCTTATACAGATTACAGTGAAGATATTAAAATCTCAAGAAACATCATTAAACAGCTGGTCGATATGTATAGAAAAATGCGCAACACCCTGAGGTTTATCCTGGGTAATATATCTGATTTTAGCCCCGAAGAGTCTAATTTACCTTACAAGAGCTTGCGAGAGGTAGATAAATTCATGCTAGCGAAACTAATGCGTCTTCACCAAGAAGTTATCGCCTGCTATGAAGACTTTAGTTTTTATAAAGTTTGTCAAAAGATGTTCAATTTCTGTAATTTAGATTTAAGCTCTTTTTATCTTGACATTTTAAAGGACAGGTTATATACTTTTTCTCGATATTCAGAGGCACGCAAAAGCGCCCAATTCGTTCTTTACCAAGTTTTGGATGTTTTACTTAAGCTAATTGCGCCAATTCTCTCCTTTACAGCTGAAGAGGCTTATCTGGCGTGGGGTAGGTCCGCAGAGAGTGGGGGTTCGATCTTTCTCTCTCCTTTTGTTAAAAAATACCCCAAAGAATGGTCTGATGCGGATATTCTTAAGCGGTGGGAGAGAATCTTTTCTTTGCGCGAACAAGTTTTAAAAGAAATAGAGAGAAGGCGTGAGGGAGGGACCATCGGCAGCTCTTTAGAGACAGAGGTTTTCGTAAAGTGTAAAGGTAAAGATTACTCCTTCTACAAAAATTATCAAGATATCTTAAGCGAAGTCTTTATTGTTTCCTCGGTATCGATACAAGAAGGTGATTTTTCGATTGTCGTAGAAAAGGCTAAAGGTAAAAAATGTTTACGCTGTTGGAATTGGAGCGAGGGCGTTGGCGGAAATTTAGAATACCCTGATATTTGTAATAAATGTCTGAGGGCTTTAAAGCCGGCCTCGCCGGACGAAAAAGGCGGCTACGACGGCTAGGCGGGGAGCTGGTTGAAATCCGATCTCAACCGCAAATTGTATCCATTCTTGATATTGCTGGATAGCAAAGTATTGAAATAGAAAAAGAGGTAGTACCGCGCAAAAAAAACCATAGGGAGCATGCAATGAAAAAACGATTTACAAAAAAAGACTTAAGTTTTTATAAAGAAAAGTTGTTTAATCTTAAAGATGATATTTTAACTCAGATTAGAGATATCTCAGAAGATACCCTGATGAAATCTCAAAAGGATATGTCTGGAGACATTTCCGGGTATGGTATTCATCTGGCAGATGTTGCTACTGCCAATTACGAACGCGATTTTAATTTAAGTCTTGTATCCAACGAAAGAAAGATCGTTATGGATATAGATGCGGCTCTAAAACGAATCGAGGGCAAAACTTATGGAGTTTGTGAGATGTGTAAGAAGCACATTGCTAAGAGTCGTCTTAATGCCCTCCCTCACGCAAAATACTGTCGCAAGTGCAAAGAAAAGCTTGAAAAAGAAAATAAACCCCGTTAGAAGTATCAAGTTTAAGGGAGAATGAACAAAACTTCTAACGGGGTAAAGTGTAATTTATGGTAAGAACGTGGATAATCGCCACGGTAGTATTTCTTGCTGATTTTTTCATTAAAGGTTATCTTCGTTCACAATTTCCTTTTCAATCAATCCCGGTCATCAAAAACATCCTTCATATTACCCTTGTGTTTAACCCCGGAGCAGCTTTCGGCATCTTACAAAAAAGCACTGCTTTTTTAATCTATGCCGGCATAGTTTTTATCCTTCTTTTTTTCATTTTAATGAAGAAGGAAAATAAAAAAAGTACGCTTTTCTTAACCGCTTGCGGATTAATTGTCGGCGGAGCTTTTTCAAACCTTTGGGACCGGCTATATTTAGGCTATGTTGTTGACTATATTGATTTTCGTATCTGGCCAGTTTTTAATATCTCGGATGCTTGTATTACCATTGGTGCCGGTCTCTTGCTCTGGGATTCATACCAAGGCCATAAAAGAATAAGATTGCCTAAATGGAAAAACAGTTAATTGTTGGCAAGGAGCATGCCGGGCAACGGCTGGATAAGTTCCTAAGCAGCCAGTTAGATTCTCTTTCTAGGGCAAAGATTCATAGCTTAATAAAAGAAGGTCTTGTTCTTATCGACGGTCAAGTAAAGAAGGCTAGTTTTCTCCTCCGGGAAAAACAGCAAATTTCAATAACCCTAAAAGAAGAAAAAAATGAGTTGAAACCATTTGATTTTGCGGTTAAGATTATCTATGAGGACAGTGATATAATAGTTATTGATAAACCTCCCGGGTTGGTTGTACATCCACCCCAAGAGGGCTGCCATAAAACCTTAGTTAATGCTTTAGTCTATTTGAAAAAAGAGCTCAGCTCTTCTGCGAATGCTTTGCGTCCAGGAGTAGTTCACCGTTTGGATAAAGAGACCAGCGGGGTTATGGTTTTGGCAAAGAATGAACATAGCTACAATAGCCTTGTTGCCCAATTTAAAGAGAGAAGAGTTTCTAAGGAATATCGGGCAATAGTTTGGGGTAAAATAAGGAAAGAAAAAATGCTCATTGATTTACCCCTAAGTCGAGATACGAAAAACCGGCTTAAAATAAAGGTCAGCTTTCTTAAGGCAAAACCGGCCCACACTGACCTTGAAGTATTAGAGCGGCTAGAAGATTCAACATACTTAAGCCTTAGGCCACGGACCGGAAGGATGCACCAGATAAGGGTACATCTTAAATTTTTAGGATTTCCGATTGTTGGTGATAAGAAATACGGGATAAAAGACGACTACCGAGAGCTATTTCTGCACGCTAAGGAGTTGAGTTTTACTCACCCTCGGGGAACAAAACTTCTAAAGTTTCAATCGGCGTTACCAGATAAATTTTCAAAATTTATAAAAGAGCACAAACTGCGGCACTAAGCTCCGCTAGAGAACTACATTCTCTAACTGGGTAGACCCAGAGATATAGTATATGTACCGGATAAAGTATTTAAGCAATTTAACTAAGGAGATTGATGTTCCGCCAGATAAGTCTATATCTCACCGGGCAGCTATTATCTCATCCCTTTGCAAGGGTAAAACTTTAATAAAACCCTTCTTACATAGTGAAGACACCCTGGCAACTGTAGATTGTTTGGAAAAGCTGGGAGTAAAGACAGAGGAAAACGACAGCTCCTTTATTATCGACGGTGCCGGAATGTACTTTCCCAGGAGCGATAAGGCCGACCTTTATGCTCACGAGTCTGGAACAACAATGCGAATACTTAGTGGTGTACTTGTTGCTCAGAAATTCCCCATTGAATTCAGGGCTGCTAAGTCTTTAAACAAAAGGCCTATGGATAGGATTGTTAACCCCTTAAGTCAAATGGGAGCAAAAATAGAAGGCAGGAAACAAGGCAATAGCCTTCTTGATGCCAAAGCAATTGTATCTGCACCTTTATCGATATCACCGAGTCAAAGAGGTATTAAAGGGGGGGAATTTAATTTAGAAATTGCCAGCGCTCAAGTGAAATCAGCGATTATGCTAGCTTCACTCTATGCTGATTCCCAAACCATTATTCGTGAACCTTACAAATCTCGAGACCACACTGAAAGGATGTTAAAGCTCTTCGGTGCTGGCATTGAGGTAGAGGGAAAAGAAGTTATCTGCAAGCCAACAGAAAAACTAATTTCGCCAAAAGAGCTCTATATTCCTTCTGACTTTTCTTCAGCAGCTTTTTTTATTGTTCTTGGCTTAATTTTGGAAAATACCGAGCTAACCATAAAGAATGTTAATATTAATTCTAGCCGTTGCGGGTTACTAAAAGTTTTAAAAGAGATGGGGGCTAATATAGAGACTACCAATGAGAGAGGCGGCTATGAGCCTTATGCTGATATTACGGCTAAAAGTTCCTATTTAAAAGGTACGGTGGTTGAGCCAGACCAAGTGCCTTCAATGATTGATGAGATACCAATACTCTGCGTAGCCGCTTCTTTCGCTAGCGGAAGAACTCTTATCCAGGGAATAAGCGAGTTAAAGGTAAAAGAAACCGATAGAATTAATTCAATCTCCAAAAACTTAACTAATGCTGGTGTAAAGGTAGAGGCAGGCAGCGATGATGAAGTGATGATTGAAGGCACGCGGGAGCATAAGCCCTCTCATTTTATGAGTTTCGGTGACCATCGTAGTGCCATGAGTGCTGTAATTTTAGGAGCAGCAATTGGAAACAACTGTACCATTGATGATACCCAATGCATAAATAAATCTTTCCCTCAATTTATATCCTTGTTCGAATCTCTGTAGTAACTATTAACTATGAGGATTGCTAAATTTCTCTATAAAAAAACTAGTAGCTGGGGGGTAGTGGAGGGAGAGAAAATAGTAATTTTAAAATCCCCGCCGTTTAAGGAGATAAAGCTCTCTTCAAGGAGAGTCCGGTTTAAAAAATGCAAACTTCTTGCTCCGGCCAGTGCCAGTAAAGTAATTCTTGTCGGTCTTAATTACCGAGACCATGCGCAAGAATTAAAGATGAGAATTCCCAAAGAGCCAGTAGTATTTTTAAAACCACCGACTACTCTTATCGGGAATAAAGGTTTGATTCAATACCCCCGAGGCGTTAAGCGGCTGGATTATGAAGCTGAACTGGCATTAGTGATAAAAAGAAAAGCAAAAAACATCTCTAATAAGGATGCTAAAAAATATATACTCGGCTACACCTGCCTTAATGACGTAACTGCAAGAGATCTTCAGGCGAAAGACGGGCAGTGGACTCGGGCGAAATCATTTGATACCTTTTGTCCTCTCGGGCCTTGGATTGAAACAAAGATTTCTGCAGATAGATTAGCTATTCAACTGCATTTAAACAAAAAAATAAAGCAGGATTCATCGACAAAGCACTTTATCTTTTCAATCCCGCACCTAGTTTCTTTTGTTTCTCGAATAATGACCTTGTTTCCCGGCGATGTAATTTCAACCGGGACACCTCCGGGAGTAGGTAAAATGAAGATTGGCGATAAGGTTACGGTTGGGATTGAGGGAATCGGAAAATTAGAGAATAAAGTAGTGCGAGGCAGAGGATGAGGAGTCATACCGAACATCTAGTATTAAATACTAAAAAGAGGGTCGAGTTTGTTAATCTTACTCCGAATGTCGAGAAGGTTTTGGCTAAGAGCGGTATCCAGGAGGGCCTATGCTTGGTAAATGCTATGCACATAACAGCCTCGGTCTTTATTAATGATGAAGAGAGAGGTTTAAAGGAAGATTTTAAAGATTGGTTAGAAGGTTTGGTTCCTGAAGATGTTAATAAGTACAGACATAACCTGACCGGTGAAGATAATGGCTATGCTCATCTTAGGCGTACAATTATGGGCAGAGAAGTGGTAGTGGCAGTAACAAAGGGCAAACTGGATTTTGGGCCTTGGGAACAGATTTTTTACGCTGAGTTCGATGGCCAGAGGCCTAAGCGTGTTTTAGTAAAGGTAATCGGAGAATAATCCTCTAATCCCAAGACTAGGTTAAGTTGGTTAAATTAACAAAGTAGTGCTAGAAAATTAGAAAAAAATATGGTATAATAAAGGTATAAG
>CAZPYY010000040.1:0-8921 GCA_964590995.1 uncultured Planctomycetia bacterium
GAACACCTAGTGCCCATCGTTTACAGCTAGGACTACCAGGGTATCTAATCCTGTTTGCTCCCCTAGCTTTCGTCCCTGAGCGTCAGATATGGACCAGAGAGCCGACTTCTCCACGGGCGTTCCTGCCGATCTCCACAAATTTCACCTTTACACCGGCAGTTCCACTCTCCTCTTCCATCCTCAAGCCTTACAGTTTGAAAGGCAGTTTTTCGGTTGAGCCGAAAAATTTCACCTTTCACTTGTAAAGCCGCCTGCGGACCCTTTACACCCAGTCAAACCGAGTAACGCTTGCCACCTCCGTATTACCGCGGCTGCTGGCACGGAGTTAGCCGTGGCTTATTCATTAAGTACAGTCAAGTTAAAAGGCTATTAACCTAATAACGTTCCTCCTTAATAAAATGAGTTTACAACCCGAAGGCCTTCATCCTCCACGCGGCGTCGCATCCTCAGACTTTCGTCCATTGGGAAAGATTCTCGACTGCAGCCTCCCGTAGGAGTCCGGGCAGTGTCTCAGTCCCGATGTGGCTGGTCACGCTCTTACGCCAGCTACCCGTCTTTGGCTTGGTAGGCCATTACCCTACCAACAACCTGATAGGACGCGGGCCCTTCTTAAGGTGACAGCATGTAAACATAGGCCATCTTTGCAATGAACCACATAGGATTCACAGATTATGGAGTATTACCTCCGCTTTCGCGAAGCTATCTTCCTCCTCAAGGTAGGTTACCCACGCGTTACTCACCCGTTTGCCGCTATCTTGTTATTACTCGTTTGCCTCCCCGAAGGTTGGCATCCTCATAATAGCAAAATCGCTCGACATGCATGCCTAATCCACGCCGCCAGCGTTCACTCTGAGCCAGGATCAAACCCTCCAAAGGCTTTTATAACCTTACTTTTTTCAGAGAACAATATGCGGTATAGTAAAATATACCGCAAGAAAAAAGCATCCCTAAAGGATGCTCTTCCCGGATCTTATATTTAAATTTTATTTACCTCGTTAGAAAATTCTCTCTAACAGGGTTTACTTTTCAAACGATGAGGCTTTTCCCATTCCGAAATCGCCGTATCAACATATCTTTTATACACTACTACCTATTTTTGTCAAGTATTTTTTTAAAAAATTCTTAAAAAATAAATACCTTCTACCCCAGGAGGTATCTTTTTAGATAATCCTCAATCCCCGCCTCTAGAGAGAATTGAGCTTGGGTACCTAGAACCTCTTTTAGGAGGGTTGTATCAGCTTCAGTATAATTCTGGTACTTCCCGACATAAGGGTTATCAAAATAATCTGGTTTTAAATCTAGCCCCATTGTTTTATTCAGACTTGCGATTATATCATTAAAACTTCTGGGGATACCGGTCCCCACATTCAGAACTGCGCTCTTTTTTGAATTTAAAGCCTCAATGGTCACCCTGGCAACATCCTTAACGTAAACAAAATCTCTCTTTTGTTCGCCAAATTTAAAGATACGTGGTTGCTTGCCTTCTTTCATTTGCAGGTAAAGTTGATAGATCATGCTTGCGCTTAGACCCTTGTGGTATTCATCAGGACCATAAACATTAAAATAACGCAACCCAACAATGATTGGTGTTGAAGATTCTTTAGTAATTTTTTTCATTAAACAATCACATTGATACTTAGAATAAGCATAGGTATTATGCGGGATTATTTTGGCACCCTCGCTCATTGCTGTCGTTCTATTTCCATAAACTCCCGCGCTAGATGCATAAACTAATCTTATTTTCTTATCTAAACAAAAGTTCAATACATTCTTAAATCCATTGTAGTTAACACTCATCATTTTAGTATCGTCATCTAGGGTAGTATCAGTGATCGCTGCTTCATGGATCACGGCATCTACTTTTGGTAATTTCTCATAGAGCTCTTCATCTAAGATATCACCGCAAATAATCTCGCCCTTTACACCGAGTAAATTCTTATAACTAGCATGGGAAAAATCATCGAGAATAACACTCTCAATGCCCCTCTCCTCTAGCATTTTAACGATATTAGAACCAATGAATCCGGCACCACCGGTTACTAAGACTCGCATCTTTCCTTGCACTTCTTTTCCAATTCCTCTATCCTCTGTTCTAAGCGATGTAAGACCTCAATAACTGGGTCAGGAAGTTTATTGTGGTCTAAATCGACTCCACTTATCCTTTTGCGTACCGGAGGAAGAATTATTCTTCCTGGCACACCCACTGCAGTAGCATTATCAGGAACATCATTTACTACTACTGAACCAGCGCCAACTCTTGCACCATTGCCTATTTTTATTGGACCAAGAAGAATAGCACCAGCGCCGATAACTACTTTATTGCCGATAGTAGGATGGCGTTTGGTTTTCTCTAAAGAAACCCCTCCTAAGACTACTCCTTGGTATATCAAAACATCATCACCGATCTCAGCAGTCTCACCCATAACCACCCCCATACCGTGGTCAATAAAAAATCTCCTGCCGATTTTTGCTCCGGGATGGATCTCAACTCCGGTAAAGAACCGGCCAACCTGCGAAAGAAATCGGGCAAAGGTCTTAAGTCGGTTGCGCCAAAACCAAGATGAAACGCGGTGCCACCAGATAGCATGCAATCCTGAGTAGCAAAGTACAACTTCAACCACACCTTTTGCTGCCGGATCCTCTCGAAAAACTGTTTTAACATCCTCTTTTATTCTCTCTAAAAATCTCATAACTTACCTCTTTTTAACGCCTGAATAATGGTTAAGCAGTATATTTAAAATAATAGAAAAATGCAGAAATGTCAAATATTTTAATGTCCGCCTACGCGGTGGTCAGAAAAGCTCTTTTACCTACACCGCGTAGGTGTTAATTTTTCTAAATATCTTCTTAGTTTTCGAAAGGCTTTTGCCCGATGGCTAATCTTATTCTTTGTCGATAGCGGTAGCTGAGCTACAGTCTTTTTGTAGTGGCTAAGGTAAAATACCGGGTCATAGCCAAAACCATTCTCGCCTCTTGCAATATCGGAAATTCTGCCCGGCAGCCTGCCTTCAAATACCTTAACTAGTTTTCCATTGTAAGCTAAGACCAAGCAGCAACGAAAAGCCGCACCGCGTTTTTTAGCCGGAACTCCATTAAGGTTTTTAAGCAGCTTCTTGTTATTCGACTCATAAGTTGCTTTTGGCCCGGAATATCTCTTAGCATAAATCCCTGGCGCACCATTAAGATAGTTAACTTCTAAACCAGAATCCTCTCCCAGAACATAATTATCCTTATAGCACCGAGACACCGGCAGAGCTTTTTTAAAAGCATTCTCTTGAAAAGTCTTACCGTTCTCTACTATATGAAATTTCTTTTCGAGCTGGTTTAAGGATACTATCGAAACGCCTAAACCTTTCAAAATGCCTTTTATCTCTTTAAATTTATCTTTATTTTTTGTGGCAACTATTAATCTCATAGCCCAGGGAGGATGTCTTTAAGCAGGTCTCTTTCAATCTCGATTACTTCACCTATTCCTTTTTTAGCTAGTTTAAGGAAAGTACTTAAGTCTTTCTCGGAAAAGGACCCATGCTCGGCTGTCCCCTGTATTTCAATAAACTCACCCGAGGACTTCATCACAACATTCATATCTACATCAGCCTGTGAATCTTCAAGGTAGGTCAAATCCAAAATATGCTCACCTTGATACAAACCTACGCTTATTGCTCCCAGAAGCGAATTTACACAGATCTCTTTGATTAAATCTTGCTTATAGAGCTTATGAAGACAATCAACTAAAGCTATGAACCCTCCGATAATTGACGCCGTTCTTGTTCCACCATTAGCTTGAATAACATCACAATCAATCCAAATCGTTCTTTCACCAATTCTCTTTAAGTCGACTACGCTACGCAAGGAACGGCCAATAAGCCTCTGAATTTCCATATTTCTTCCCGATATCTTATCACGCGAAGTCCGAATATGGGTAGCCCGAGGAAGCATCCTATATTCAGCAGTAATCCAGCCTTCTCCGGAATTACGTAAAAACATCGGAACATTTTTGTCAACAGTAGCCGTACAAATAACCTTTGTATTGCCTAACTCAACCAGACAAGAACCTTCAGCATATTTTATAAATCCTCTCTGTATATTAAGCCGCCTTATTTGATCACTCTTCCTCTTACCGTCACGTTCCATTTAAACACCCCTTCTTGATTAAATCACGCCCGGGGCTAGATACTTATAAATATCCCTGCCCTTTGCATCAATCCCAACAATTAAAGGGAAATTCTCAACCTCTAGCCGATATATTGCTTCCGGCCCCAGCTCTTTAAAACAAACCAACCTTTTACTCATAACTTTTTTAGCCAACAATGCTCCACAACCAGCCGGAGCAATAAAATAAATCGTTTTATGCTTTTTAATTAGCTCCCTGATTTTTCTACTTCGTCGCCCCTTACCAATCATTGCCGAAAGACCAGAACCTAAGAGCACTGCGGTAAACTCATCCATACGCGAAGAGGTTGTTGGCCCACAGGAACCAATAGCTTTACCCTTAGGGGTTGCGGTTGGGCCGCAATAGTAGATAACCTGATTCTTTAACTTTAAGGGTAGTTTCTTTTTATTCTTTATCAACTCAACCAGTCTCTTGTGAGCTTGATCCCTGGCAGTATAAATTACTCCCGAAAGCAAAACTTCTTCCCCAGCCTTTAATCTTCCAGTAAATTTTTTAGTGAGAGGCGTTTTTACTTCTTTCACGTTATCCTTTTGCTTCTATCCATATCTTGGCACTTCTTAAGGCATGACAACTTATATTAACCCCTACTGGTAAACCAGCAATATGCGTAGGTGCTTTTTTAATTTTCACTGCCAAAGAAGTACACTTACCGCCTAAACCCATAGGGCCAATGCCCAAAGCATTAATCCGTTTAAGCAATCTTTTTTCTAAACTGTTTAGAGACTTATCTGGATTCGGCTTATCGATTCTTTCCAACAAAGCCTTCTTTGCTAATAATAGTGCTGTATCAGACGTACCGCCAATCCCCACTCCAACAACAAAAGGCGGACAGCTCTCAGGACCGGCTGCTCTTACGCTCTCGACGATGAAATCCTCTATCGGTTTAAAACTTACTGTTGGGTTAAACATCCTTAACCTAGATTTATTTTCGCTACCAAAACCCTTAGGAAAAATACTAATCTTCAGGCCCTTTTGCTTTAGAGAAAAACTAAGATGATAGATCATCCCTTGATACGAAGATTCTCCTCTTAGTAACGGATCTACCACCGAAGGTCTCAAATAATTCTTCCTATACCCGTCAGTAACTGCAGCTTTTATCGCTTCAATTAAAGAAGCAGAAACTTTAATATCTCCTCCGGCTTCAATAAACACTACTGCCAGGCCGGTATCTTGGCAAATTGGCATCCTTTCAGCCTCAGCAATGCTAGCGTTCTCTAAAATCCACTTCAAAGCTTGCTTTGCTTCTTTTTTCTTTTCACTCCTCAGGCTCACTTTAAGAAGTTCAGCTACATCCACCCTTAAATTAAAACTCGCTTTAGCAACTGCACTCTCTACCTCTTTTTTTAGTTTTGCAAAACTCATTTTAAACCTAGCCTTTTATGAATTTGTGGGATTACCTTAACTTCAAGGCCCGCTTCCCGGCATAGTTGTTCAAAGCCTTCCAGCTTTGCCTTTACTATAATCTCAAGTGGGTTTTGAGGCTGTAACACTAAGGTTGTTTTCTTCGCTGCGCCTTTAATTGTCTCTATCGCCCTATAAATATCTTCGACTATTGTTGTGGTATTGATAACTGCCTTTACAAAAGTCTTCCTTCCATGAGCAATCACTAAAAACTCTTGGTGCTTATCCCAAAACGGCTCCAATCCGGTAGATGAAGGTAATTTAAAATCCATAGCGATTATATCAGTGTAATCAATCACCCTCTCTAAATTTTCTGGCAAGGTACCATTGGTCTCTAAATAAACTTTTTGTTTTCCTTTCTTTATAAGTTTTAATAAGTCTTTTAAAAAGTCTACCTGCAATAACGGTTCTCCGCCGGTTATCGACAACGAATGATAATCACCAAAAGTGTTAATCTCATCAAGTAATTCGGAAGTGGTTTTTTTCTTATAACAATTGAGTTCTGTATCACAAAAATTACACCTTAAATTACAACCAAAGAACCTTACAAATACCTGGGCTACCCCTTGGTAAAGCCCTTCACCCTGGATGCTTTTGAAAACCTCTGCTATTTTCCCTTTCATTTTTTTAAAAGAGGGTCTCGCAATCCTAACCTTAAAAAAGCTGCCGTACGAAAACGGCAGCTATCACATTCAAGGCAAGGGACTTTTCCTCTTTGATAACAAGACCAGGTATGCTCAAATGGCACCCCGAGTCTTATGCCCATTCGTACTATATCTCGCTTCTTCTTATTAAGTAGAGGGGCAACTATCTTTAGCCCCCTATCTTTTAATCCCAAATTAAGCGCCCTCTGGAAACTATTTAAAAAATTCGGCCGACAATCCGGATAACCTGAATAATCCTGTATGTGGGCGCCGATAAATATTGCCTTTGCCTTGATACTTTCGGCTAAAGACGCAGCATAACTTAAGAAAATTATATTCCTTCCCGAAACATAAGTAAGCGGTATATCTTTGCTTTTTAAATTCCTTTGAGAAGGAACTCTTAGTTTCCTATTGGTAAGAGATGACTTTACCCAAGATAAATCGCACTTTATGAGGTAATAATCAATCGTGTTTAAAAGTGCAATTTTCTTAGCGCACTCAATCTCTTTTTTATGCCGTTGATCGTAGTCAAAGATCAGTGCTTTTAACCGATAGCCTTTATTCTTAGCAAAATAAAGGGTAACCGCTGAATCAATACCGCCGGACAAAAGAATTACCCCTTTTTTCATTCCTGATATACTGCGCATGAGGTCTCAGTTTCCCAAACTCTGACCTCCTCTAGTTTACAACCGCTTGTTGATATCTCTTCTTTTAGCTTAGTAAATATATACCGGGCGATTTCTTCAGAGCTAGGATTATACTCTTTGAAATAATCCAGCTCATTAAGGTGATGGTGGTCTAGCTCTTCAAGCAGATTTGAGGTTATTTTCTTTAAGTCGCTAAAATCCCTGACCATCCCCGAAGAATTAAGCTTAAGGCTTGAAACTAAGACCTCTACTTTCCAATTGTGCCCATGGAGAGCTTCGCACTTACCCTTATAGTTACGTAAGGAGTGGGCGGCGCTAAACTGGCTTAGAATTTTTACTTTATACATTCACCCTGCCCTTCCTTACTATACCCGCACCATCTTTCCTAGGAAAGGCGGGATTAACTACTCTCGGGTTAGAAATCTTCCTCTTTAAAAATAACTTAGCCAACCTAACAAACCCCTCGGGTTCGTCGCTTAGGTAAAATTCTACCTTGGGCTCGCTTCCTTTTTCGCTCAGCAAATTTTTAGATTTAAGAATACTTTTAGCGTAGCTGGCAACCTCTTTTCCCGAATCTATAACAACCACACCTTTAAGATAAGAAGATATTTGGTGTTTAAGTAGCGGATAGTGAGTACAGCCTAGTATAATTACATCTATGCCCTTATCTTTTATACCTTTTAAGTACATTTTCATCGCCGCGTTTATTATTCTTCCATTTAGAATCCCTTCCTCGACCAAAGGGACAAAGAGTGGGCAACTTTTAGAATAAACCTTAATACTCTTATTTTTCTTCGCGATAAGCTTCTGGTAGCTATTGCTCTTTATTGTTGACTTAGTCCCAATAACTGCGATTCTTTTTTTACAAGTTAGCGCAACTGCTTTTTTTACCCCGGCTTCAATTACCCCTAAAACCGGAATATTAGAAGACTTCTTCAAATTTTCTAAGGCTAATGCTGAAGAAGTATTGCAAGCTGCCACAATCATCTTCACTCTCTTCTTTTTCAAGAAACCTGCGCTTTCGCGGCTAAACTTTATAATTGCTGACTTTGACTTGTTTCCGTAAGGAACTCTGGCAGTATCACCAAAGTAAACTATATCCTCAAAGGGCAAAAGCTTCTCGACCTCCCTTAAAACTGTAAGTCCGCCTACTCCGGAATCAAAAATTCCAATCGGTCTATTCTTCATCCCTTTAAATTAATTTAAACTTACCCCGTTAGAAGTTTTGTTCTCTTTTCCTTTAAGCTTGATGCTTCTAGCGGGGTGAACATAATCGCCGTTATTCACAGTAGCGTGCCGCCGCTTTAGGGAAGATACCCCTAAAGCTATCGCATGAGCGATCTGTTTTTGGTAGTGCTTCTTACGCAAGGCTGTCTCCTCATAACGATTGCTCAAATACCCCATCTCAACTAAAATCGAAGGAACATAAGCAAACCTCAATACATAAAATGAAGCCTTCTTGGGCGGTTTAATATTAAAACCTAAGTTTTCAAATGTTAGATAGAAAATATCTGAGAGCTCCACAGAAAAACCATAATTTTTCCTTATCAATAAGTCCCAAAGGATAGCCTTAACATCTACGGGCATGCTCTTGCCTTGAAATTTCTCGCTCCGGGCCAATCGCACTGATCGTTCTTGGGCTCTCAATCGCGAAGAAGAAAGGTAATATACCTCTACACCACTTACCTTCCGGGAGTGGTTGGAATTAGCATGAATGCTTATAAAGAGATCAGCATTATGCCTTTTAGCAATATTAGCCCGTTCAGCCAAAGAAAGCGAAACATCACGGGTACGTGTTAAAATTACTTCAAAGCCCATTCTCTCCAGCTCTTCCTTAAGATACTTAGATACTATCAAATTCACAGTCTTTTCTTGCAGACCGCGAGGTGAGATTGCGCCAGGATCTTTTCCGCCATGGCCAGGATCAACTACAATTGTTTTTATTGTAAAAAGAGGACGAAAACTAACGAATTCTCCTGAAGTAATTATTTTTTCTAATTGCCGGGGCAAGAGAATCTTTCCCTTAAGATAAATCGGGGGTTTTTTAAGGTAAAA
>CAZPYY010000041.1:0-8849 GCA_964590995.1 uncultured Planctomycetia bacterium
AAGCGCCAGTTAAGCGAACCTTAACTACGCCATCTTCAGTAACATCAACTAGCTCTACATTGCCCCCGTCAGCTTGTAAAGCTGGCCTTATCTGGTCTAATGCTTTTTGAACTTTCTCTCTCATCTTTTTTTCTCCTCTCCTTTTTCCTTCATCCTTATTCCTTTATCCTTATTTAAACATTTAGCTACCCGGACAGCTTCGACGCTGTCGCTAGCATATTCAGCACCCAAAGACCGGGCAAAACTCCTGGTTACTACTGCCCCGCCGACTATAAATCTACAATTTAACCCTTGTTTTTCAGCTTTGTCAACAACTTCTTTCATGTTAACCATTGTAGTAGTCATCAAAGAAGAAAGTCCTACTATCGAAGACTTATGGCGTTTAATTTCTTTGATTATCTTTTCGGCTGAAACATCTTTACCTAAATCAACAACATTAAAGCCGTGGTTCTTTAACATAAGAGCAACAATGTTCTTGCCAATGTCATGAATATCACCCTTTACCGTAGCTAGAAGAACAACTGTCTTCTTTCCTCTTTTTAAATCATCGTTTTCAAGATAGGGTTCGAGTTCTTCAAAAGCTATCTTCATAGTCTCAGCACTGGCAATAAGCTGAGGTAAGAAGTACTCTTTCTTCTCAAATAAATTTCCTACCTTATTAATAGCAGGAATCATTATTTTATTTACAAGCTCACTAGCCTTACAACCGGAAGATACAACCTCTCTTATAAACCCTCTTATATCTTCTCTATTGCCTCCAATTATCGCTTGAGAAATCTTCTCCTCTGCTGAAAGGGAAACTCCAACTTCTTTCTTCTCTTTGGAAACTTTACTAAAATAAGCTAAGAAAGCTTTAGCATCCTTATCTTTACCTAATAAAAGATACTCAGCCAACTTTGAATATTTAACCTTTAGCTTTGAAGGATTAGCAATAGCTAGACTTAAACCCTCATTCTTAGCCAAAGCCAAAAAAGCCGCATTAATTAAGGCTCTTTTGGGCAGACCAAAAGAGATATTAGAAAGGCCAACAACGCTATTGTACTTAATGTTATTGGAAACCCAAGCTATCGTCTTTAAAGTCTCTGTGGCTGCTTTAGGCTGTGAAGATACAGCTAGAGTCATCGCATCGACAATAATATCATCTTTAGAAAATCCGTTCTTTTTCGCCTCTTTAAGGATATCGGAAATAATTTTTCTTCTCTCCCCAAAAGTCTTAGGCAGGCTCTTACCCTTCAACGGAAGAAGAATAAACATCGCTCCATATTTAGCAGCTAACCGGAGTAGCTTTTTTAACTTATTCTTCTCACCGCTTATAGAATTAATTAAAGCTCTTCCCGGATAAACCCGCAAAGCTGCCTCTACTGCCTCAACTCTTGAAGAATCAATAACCAAAGGAAGGCTAGAGTTAACTGCCAGCATATTAATAACACTCTTAAGGGTTTTGACCTCATCTATACCAGCAGTTCCGACATTAACATCTAAGAGTGAGGCTCCGGCTTTCTCCTGTTCTCTTGCTAAGTGACGAATAAGAGAGGTTTTTCCTTCGCGCAATTCTTTCTGGAGACCTTTCTTGCCGGTAGGATTGATTGCCTCACCTATTATGGTAAAAGATTTCTTGCCTTTAAGAATAACACTCTTTCTGGCAGAACTTAACACACTATGAGTCTTCTTTGATGATGCCGCTGGCTTTAGGCCAGAGACTTCTCTTTTTACCTTCTTTATATGTTCCGGTGTAGTACCGCAGCACCCGCCTAATAAACCTACTCCGGCTGAGACTAGCTCTTTAGCAAAAGAAGCAAACTTCTCAGGATTCATATCAAAAGAAGTCTTGCCTTTTACTAATTTCGGCATACCAGCATTAGGCTTTGCTATAAGAGGAACCGAAGCATAAGGCTTCATTATTTTGATAAATTTAACCATCTGTTGGGGGCCGGCAGAGCAATTACAGCCAATAGCATCAGCACCTAAGCTCTGTAAGGTATTTAGGGCTGTTAGAGGGTCAGTTCCATTAAGGGTCCGGCCATCTGATTCATAGGTCATAGTTACCATAGTAAACTTATCAGTAAGTTCTTTTACCGCTATAAGGGCAGCTCTAACCTCTTGAATATCCATCATGGTTTCAATAGCAAAAAGGTTTACCCCGGCTGCAAGTAAGCCCTTTACCTGCTCTTTAAAGATCTCAACTGCCTCTTCAAATTTAAGCGGCCCAAAAGGCTCTACAAACTTACCGGTAGGACCAATATCACCGGCTACCAAGGCTTTATTCTTAACAGCTTTTTTAGTAATGAGGGCAAGCTTTTTATTAACTTCACCTACATTATAGTTCCGATAAGATTTGAGCTTAACCCTATTAGCGCCAAAGGTAGAGGTATAGACTATGTCTGCCCCGGCTTCTTGGTAATCGGCATGGACTGCCGAGATAATCTTAGGGTTTTGGAGAGACCAAATTTCAGGTGATACCCCGCCAGGCATACCCCTTTTCTGCAACTCTGTCCCGATAGCTCCATCAAGGATTAAAACCTTATTATTTAAAAGCTTAATTTTATTCTTCACTTTCCCCTTTTATTCTTTAGATTCAACTCCGGCAACTGCGGTAACTGATTTTTCAGGAATAAGTGTATACTTATCGCTCAAACTAATTCCCAATTGCTCTAACTTTAAGATATCATAAATAATTTTTTGATTCTCCAATGAGAAATCACCATAACCAGCAGAAAAACGTTTTGGAGTTAACTGCTTATTTTCTCTGGAAAGCTGCCGATTAAAATAATTTATAATCCAGCTAAGTGCACTATCAGTCATCTCACTAGCCGCAGCATCAAAGACCACAGCTGCAGTTACGTCTTTACCGACAGAATCTTTTGAAATCGTTTCAACTATTTTCGAACCGGAAGTAGCTGCCATCAAAAGAACTTCTTTTGAATCAACTAGAAATTTTGCTAAAGCCTCGCTCTCAAAAGTAATCCCTTCTGCAAGTATAATCTTAGAAGCTTCTATCTTATTTATCGAAAGTATTGCGCCTACACCCTTTAGCTCAACAATCTCTAAAGCTTTGTCAATGTAGCCTTCCACCTCATCTCTCTGTTTATCATCAAGTTTAGTTATACCCTTGGCATAACCAAGACGGCTATATATTCTATCTTTAGGGGTAGGAAGAATTATCGGATCAAAGAGTTTTATCTGCATACTTTCTAAGGCTGTTCTCCATTTCTGAGAAAATTACATATTGGCTGCCCGAACTTGACGCCAGACGAACCTCACAACCTCAAGTGCTTCACCTACTTGTGAGAATGACTGTTCGCCATTATAAAAACGGTTTTATCTATTTAAGCAACCACAACTAATCCGAAATCTTATAGTAAGCGTTTCTGCCTTTTCCCACAAGCTCAATCAGTTTTGCGTCTATTAACTTAGAAATCTCTTTAAGTATAGCTTGACGAGTAATTCCAAACATATCTCTTAAATCTTTATTGCTGACTTTGCCTTTTTCTTGAATCCGCTCTAAAATTTTTATCTGCTTCTGAGTTAATTCAATTCTTTCCCCTTCTTCTACCTTTGGAGTAAGCCCTATTTTTTCAATAAAGTCTTTGACTTTGTTTATAGAATATAAAACACCATCCGTAAAATATTCAAGCCATTTAGTGATATCGCCTTTTCTTTTCTGGACTGTTTTTAGCGCTGTATAATAGGCGTGCCTATTTTCATCATAATAATCATCAAGGGCAAAAAATCTTCGATGATCAAATCCGCTTTTATATAGCACCAATGATGCCATTAGGCGTGCCGTTCTTCCATTTCCATCAATAAACGGATGTATTCTTGCGATTTCATAATGAACAATACCTGCGAGAATTACGGGATTAATCTCTTTTATCTTATTTGAGTTGAGCCAATCCAGAAACTCAGATATCAGCCGCGGCACATCCTTTGTTTTTGGGGGCATATACTCTACAACTTCTTTAAAGCCTGTTCCATCAAAAATACGCCTGCCTACAAAAACCTGGCGATCTCTAAAGACGCCGCAATCTTTTTGATTTCGCAGGGTGGCGGTTGTAAGAGTCTCATGAATTTTGAGAAAGAGTTTACCGTCTATTATTTTCTTGCCTGCGTACTCGGGAATTGAATCTAACGCCTTGAGGTAATTTAAAACTTCATCTTTATCTTTTGCCATAGCTGTAACATCTTTATTTTCTGCTAAGGCGGCAACCTGCCCAAGGGTTAAGTTATTTCCCTCAATGCTCGTGGATGAATGAGCATTATGAATACGGGCTTCTTTTTTTAACTTCAGCTCCCACTTAGGAATAAGCTTCGCCTGCTCAACAACCTCTCTCCCGGCCATAATCCGGGAGATATTGTTAAGGATTTTATTGGTAATCTTATATTTCGGCTCAAATGGCATGGTACTATTATAACAAATGACAACCTAAATGACAACCTAAATGACAACCGATATTATCTGTTATAAACTTCGTCACTTTTGCCGAGGTTGCAATCTTGACACAACGTTTGTAGATTATCAAACGTGCTTTTACCACCTTTAGAAAAGGGGGTTTTATGATCAATATGAAGTTTAACGCCGATATCCGTTGCCGGACTTCTGCCACAAAAAACACATCTATATGCATCGCGATTTAAAACTTTAAGCCTTATGTTTAATGGCACGGTTCTGGTAGAACCCTCTTTATTTTTATAGTCGTCTTTTGACCTATGCTGTTGTGAATCTTTACTATTTATTACAGGCTCATTATCTACTAAAATATTGGTTCCCATTTTATATTCAATAAATTTAAGACAAGCGTTTTGCCAGCCATTAAATCTATGCCTATATGTTCCGTAGCTAATCTTGGGGGGAAATACTTCCCATTCGTTACGCGATGGCCTATGTTTTAATTTTGTCCAAACCCTGTCCATTTCTTTAAACAACTCTTCATCTGAATATGTCCTATTATATGGAATTTTTCTTGGGGTTAAAGTAAGATCTTTTTTTCTCAAATGTTCTTTTAGGGCTGCTAACCCCTTACGCCATGTTCCAAACTCATTCTCCACTGTAGTTGCACTTATGTTGCCGAATTTAGCAAAATCTCTCTTCCCAAATTCGATATACTTAAAGACTTTGGCTACTTTTTCTAACTCGCCGATGATCTTTTCCTTAGAAATCTTATCGATTCTTGTTCTTTGAAATTTATAATTCATAACCACTACTCTTTGTTCGCCTGAGCGTCAAGGTTGGCTGCCCCGTCTGGACTCGAACCAGAAATAACTGATCCAGAATCAGCCGTGCTACCGATTACACCACGGGGCAAGTTGTTGTTCGCTGAATCTATAAGACTTTACCAGTAATTCTCTTTAATCCACTCATCAGCCCGCTTGATTACTTGCCAGATACCATAAGCATCATCAGCTAAGCCTTTACCAATTCCCCCTACTCCTTTTACTGTCTGACAACCGCTTATACTTATAATGAAAATAAGGAAAAATAATCCTAAAACAGCTCTACGCATTAGAACCTCCCTGTTTCCAATAATCAACCAATTTACTTAACCTTTGGCAAACTTTATCTTTCCCTAAAACTTCCATTGTTTCAAATAGCCCTGGGCCAATCCTCTTCCCGGTTAAGGCAATGCGAGCAGGATGAACCAAATCCTTCATCTTCAACCCTAAATCTCCAATCGTAGCTCTGAATTCTTTCTCGATTGCCTCGGTATTAAAATCGTCAATTACACTTAATCTTTCTGTTAAAACCTCAACTTCTTTGGAAAGATCTCTTTCTAAGATGCCTTTTGTATCTTCACTATAACTAAAATCATCATAAAAGCAAAACCGGGCCCAATCAACCAAATCCGACAGCTTAAAGATTCTTCCCTGGAAAAGAGAGGTTACCTTCTCTAAATAACTTCTTTCTACCCCTTTAGGAAGAAAATCCTTTGTCTTTAAAAAATCTTCGATTAGATCAGTTAACTCTTCTACTTTCATTACCTTTATATACTCAGCATTTACCCAATTGAGCTTATCTAGAGAGAATATTGCTCCGGTCTTATTAACATTACTTATCTTGAAAATATCTTTAGCCTCATTTAAAGAGAATATCTCTTTATTATCTCCTGGCGACCAACCCAAAAGCAGGAGATAATTAGCTATGGCTTTAGATAAATAACCCATTTCTTTATATTCTCTGATTGAAGTTGCCCCAAACCTCTTAGAAAGCCTCCCTCCTCCCGGAGATAAAATTAACGGAACATGAGCAAATTGAGGTACTTGGAAACCTAAGCCCTTATACATTAAAATCTGCTTAGGGGTATTAGATATATGATCTTCACCTCTTATCACACAACTTATCTTCATTAGGGTATCGTCAACACAGCAGCTAAAGTTATAAGTTGGGGAATTATCGCTCTTTACAATTACCTCTTCACTCTTAGGTAATTCGGTAAAGACTATTCTTCCGCGGATTAAATCATCTATCTCTATACTCTGGAAATCATACTTAAAGAATATTGCCCCGCACTTTTCGTAAGCCTTACCCTCTTTGACTAACTTATTAGCATACTCACGATAAATATCAAAACGCTTAGATTGGTAGTGAATCTCATCCCAATCCATGCCCAGCCACTTTATGCTCTCTAATATTTCACCGAGGTATTCTTTCTTAGAGCGTTCTAAGTCAGTATCTTCAATTCGCAGAATAAACTCACCATTGATATGCTTAGCATAGAGCCAATTAAATATACAGGTACGTGCTCCGCCAATATGTAAATATCCTGTAGGGGAAGGAGCAAATCTTACTCTTGACATTTATTTTTTCTCCTCACTTTTAGACAATAAAGCCTGACCCTTATCCAAAGCCTTTAAGTTCTGATTTACGGTATTTTGGTTCTTAAATGTTTCTTTTAAGGCATTAACTAAGGTTTCCTTTTTAAAGATGCTCGGGTCCAAAGAAAGGAGTGCCCCTAAAGCAACTACATTTGCTACCTTTATATTACCGCAATCAAGGGCTACTTTATTTAAAGGCAAACTAGCCCCTCTAATATTATCGAATGAAAACTTAACACTTATAAGGTCGGAGTTAAGAATAAGAATGCTGCGTTTCCTGAGTTTCTTTTTAAACTTATCTAAAGATGGTTGATTAAAAATCAAGGCTACGTCCGGGTGGTCTTGGAAAGGAGAAGCTATTGGTGAATCAGAGACCTTTACACAACAATGAGCAGTACCTCCACGCATCTCAGCTCCGTAAGAGGGAAAATAAGTTGTATGCTTGCCTTCTTTAAGGGCAGCTTTGGCTAAAAACTTACCTAAACTCATTATGCCTTGACCGCCAAAACCAGAAATTAAAATCTCTGTTTTTCCCTTCATCCTTCTTTCTTCATCCCTGTCTGCCGAAGCCTTGGCGTAGGCAGGCTTTATCCTTAATAATCCCTAGGGGAAATTCCTTTACCATCTCTTCATCTATCCATCTTACTGCTTCAATCGGAGTCTTCTTCCAAATAGTAGGACAAGGACTTAAGACTTCTACTAGAGAAAAACCCTTTTTCTCTATTTGATTAATAAATGCCCTCTTGATATATTGATAAGTCTGCCTAACCCCTTGGGGTTTACTTATTGAGCTACGAACAAGATAATTTACTCCTTTAAGAGGCGCTAACAACTCACTTACCTTCAAAGGCCAACCCTCACCAAAAGCCGGATTCCTACCCCAAGGGGTAGTGGTTGTCTTCTGACCGATGATAGTAGTCGGAGCCATTTGTCCTCCGGTCATTCCATAACAAGCATTATTTACAAAAATACAGGTTAAGTTCTCTCCTCTATTTGCTACATGTAAGGTCTCGGCAATACCAATAGAAGCTAGGTCTCCGTCACCTTGATAGGTAAATACTGTTAAGTTAGGATGAGACCTCTTTATTCCGGTAGCAACAGCTAAGGCTCGGCCATGAGCAGCTTCAGAGACATCAAAATCCCAGTAATTATAAGCTATGACTGCGCAGCCAACCGGAGCAATCCCTACCACCTTCTCTCTTAAACCCAACTCATCTATTGCCTGAGCCACTAAACGATGTAAGATTCCATGGCCACAACCAGAGCAATAGTGAGTACTTAGATCACGTAAAGATTCGGGTGGCAAGAATTCATTCTTCATAGGTTTTTCTTTATAGCTCTTGCAATCTCTTTTGCCTGAGGTATTCCTCCTCCGGCTTTACCTAAAAAAGAAACTTCTTTGGAAGGTAAGATTGCTCGCACATCCTCAACCATCTGGCCTAGGGATTGTTCCACAACCAACACCTTCTTTACTCCTTTAGTTACTTCTTTTAAGCCTTTTTTTGGGTAAGGCCAAAGGCTTATCGGCCGAAATAATCCGGCCTTTATCTTTTGCTTCCTTAAAATATCTACTGCCCCAAGAGCAATTCTTGCTTGAGAGCCATAAGAGATAATTAAATATTTAGCATCTTTGGTCTTATAGGTAGAAAATCTTTGTTCATTCTTTCTTATTTTCTCCCACTTTTCTCCTAATTTTTCATTGTGCCTTTGGAGTGCTCTGTCTCTTAAAAGCAAAGACATTATGGCATTAGCCGGCCTTTTTTTAGCTCCGGTCAAAGCCCAAGATTTTTTCGGTAACTTCTTCTTAAACACTCTCTCAAAAGATAATTCAACCGGTTCCATCATCTGTCCGATTATTGCATCAGCTAAGACTAAAACCGGATTTCTATAGTAATCAGCTAAATCAAAAGCAAGGACAAGTAATTTTATTGCCTCCTCTACGCTCCAAGGCGCTAAAACCGGTGTAAAATAATCCCCGTGCCCGCCGCCTCGGGTAGCTTGAAAATAATCACTCTGGCTAGAATCAATGTTGCCCAGAC
>CAZPYY010000042.1:0-8708 GCA_964590995.1 uncultured Planctomycetia bacterium
GCTACATAAACCTCACAGCCAATGATTGGTTTTATCCCATTCTTCATGCAGAGGTTGTAGAATTTTATTGCTCCGAAGATATTGCCATGATCAGTCATGGCTAGAGCCGGAAGTTTACACTGGAGGGCCTTCTCAACTAGTCTATCCAGCAAGCAAGCTCCATCGAGGAGGCTATATTGGGTATGTACATGAAGGTGTACAAAATCAGCATGCAACATAATATTAGTTTAAAGGTTGGGTTCTACTCCCACTCAATTGTTGCCGGGGGCTTAGAGCTTATATCGAAGACGACCCTGTTTATTCCTCTTACTTTATTGATGATCGAATTAGAGATCTCATTAAGAACAGAGTGGGGTATCTTAGACCAATCAGCAGTCATTCCATCAAGGCTGTTGACTGAACGTATTGCCGCCACATACTCATAAGTCCTCTTATCTCCCATTACCCCCACCGTCTTAAGTGGTAGTAAGACACAAAAGGCCTGCCAAATATCATTATAAATATTATTCTTCTTTATTATTTTCTCCAAGATATCATCAGCCTCACGTAAAATCTTAAGTTGTTTAGTATTAACTTCACCAATTATTCTTACTGCCAAACCTGGTCCGGGAAAAGGGTGACGATTAATTATGGTCGCTGGCAGCTTAAGTATCTTGGCAACCTCTCTGACCTCATCTTTAAAGAGTTGACGAAAGGGCTCGATTAGTTTTAACTTTATCTCTTTCGGCAATCCGCCCACATTATGATGTGACTTTATACAAGCAGTGGGTCCGCCAAAGAAGGATACTGATTCAATCACATCAGGATATAGTGTCCCCTGAACAAGAAACTTTACATCTTTAATCTTCTTAGCTTCTTCTTCAAATACCTTTATAAATTCATGGCCGATTATTTTACGTTTCTTCTCAGGATCAAGGACACCTTTTAACTTGGTTAAGAATAATTTAGAAGCGTCAACATAATGCAGATCGATTTTAAAATAATCCCTAAAAACTCTTATTACCTTCTTGGCTTCACCTTTTCTTAAAACCCCGTTATTAACAAAAATACATTTTAACTTCTTTCCAAGAGCTTTTTGAAGCAAAATCGCGGCAGTCGATGAGTCGACCCCTCCGCTTAAACCTAAAATAACATTTGTCTTCCCTACTTTTTTCCTAATTTGCCTTATCTGTTCAGAGATAAAATCCTCTAACTGCCAGGTTGCAAAACAACCAACAATTCTAAATAAAAAATTGGAGAGTATCTGTATGCCTAATTCAGTATGAATAACCTCAGGGTGGAATTGTACCCCGTAAATCTTCTTTCTGCTATTGCCGATAGCTGCAAACTTCGTATTTAGAGTATGAGCCAGTAACTTAAAACCGGAAGGAAGGCTTACAACCTGGTCAGTATGGCTCATCCAAGAGACAATCGTTGCCGGAAACGAGAAGAATAAGTCCTGGTGATCATCAATATACATCTTAGCTCTTCCATACTCTCTTTTCTTACCCTCTAGGACTCCGCCTCTCAAGGTTTTAACTAAAATCTGCATTCCATAGCAAATACCTAAGATTGGTATATCCAATTGTAGGATCTCTTTATTCAGGGAAGGAGCTTTTTTCTCATAAACACTATGGGGGCCTCCGGAGAGAATTATCCCCTTGGGATTAATCTTCTTTATCTTACTTGTAGTTATGGTGCAGGGCTCGATAATGCTAAATACTTTTAGCTCTCTTACCCGGCGGGCAATAAGCTGGGTATATTGAGACCCGAAATCAAGAATTAAAATTGTATCCTTCTTCACTTTATCCTTTTTCCTTTAACCTTTATCCTTATTATTTCCCCATCCCTACTCTCTGGACAGCCTGAAAAACCTTTCCTTCAGTCTGGATAGAAGGAGCAATGATTATCTCGACAAAGTGCATATCTTTAATCGTTTTGGCACCCAAAGACCCCATAGAAGTATTAAGAGCACCGATTAAATTCTGGGAACCATCATCAACTGTTGCCGGCCCAAAGAGAATCTGGCTTAGGCTTCCGGTTATTCCTACATTTATTCTTGTGCCGCGGGGTAAATTACCATGAGAAGTGGCCATGCCCCAGTGGAATCCTCTTCCTGGCGCTTCCTCTGCCCTGGCAAAGGCTGAACCAATCATTACTGCATCAGCTCCGGAAGCAAAAGCTTTACAGACATCGCCACCTCTGCTCATTCCGCCATCAGTAATTATTGGGATGTATTTTCCGGTCTTCTGATGATAAAAATCTCTGGCAGATGAACAATCAATAGTAGAAGTTACCTGAGGAACACCAATACCTAAAACTCCTCTGGTAGTACAGGCTGCTCCTGGGCCTACGCCGACTAAGATACCAGAACAACCAGTTTCAAAAAGTTCCAAAGTAACCTCATAGGTAACGCAGTTACCGATAATCACCGGAATCTTCCTCTGCTTACAAAATTTATGTAAATCTAAAGGTTTATACTTAGTAGCAACATGTATGGCAGTAGTTACAGTGGACTGGACTACGAAACAATTTGCTCCAGCAGCTTCAGCAATTGCAGCGAACTTATCAGCATTCTGAGGTATACAGCTAACTGCAGCATACCCCTTACCCTTTTTTATCTCCTCAACCCTCTTAGCAATCAACTTCTCCTTAATCGGAGTAGTATATACTTTTTGGATTAAATTAGTGGCCTCTTGAGGGCTAGCCTTGGAAATCTCCTCCAAGACCTCATCAGGATTATCATAACGTGTCTGGACTCCGTCTAAATTTAAGACAGCAACCCCCCCTAAGCGCGACATCTCAATAGCAAACTTAACACCGACAACTCCATCCATTGCCGCAGCCAGGATTGGAACAGCAAACTCCTTACCACCTAACTCCCAAGCTGTATCTACCTCCTCGGGATTTATAGTAATCCTTCCCGGAGCAAGAGAAATCTCATCAAACCCATAACATCTACGTGCCCGTTTTCCTATACCAATCCACTCTGCCATGATTCAACCTCCTTAAAAATATCTTCATTATTTACTCTTACGTCTTTATCTATACTACCCTGACTACTAAAATCTGGCCTCTTCCCAGTTGCAATAAATTCAGCAAAGATGCGAGCCTGCTTCTTGGCGTCTTCATAATTAGAGTTAAAAAAGATCTCTCTGTCTATATCTTTTCGGTTTACATCCCCTAAGAGGTAAATTCCCTCAAAATTAGTAAAAAAATTATCTTCAATTATAAGATCGTCTTCAAAAAACTTCAAGTTTGGCCTAAAACCACTATCAATAAAGACTAGCTGGGAAGAAAAAACCATCAAAGGCGATAATTTAACAGCTTTAACCACGCCTTCGCCTACAGCTTCTTCAATAAAAGCATCTAGATGCAAACCAATGTTCTTCTGGCCTAAAACGCTAACTACTTTCTCTTTATCTTCTCCTAGGAAATCTAAATCAGCGCTTACTATCTTTACATCTTTTCGCAAACCCACTAATGCAATAGATAGCCTTAGACCCAACCAAGTAGAAACGTAAACGCAAGCCTCATTCGATATCCTTAGAAGATTCTTTAACTTAACCTGGTCAATGTCGGAAAGATTAAATTATCCTTGTCTATGCTGTCCTTTAAGTGGTATTTTCTTCGAACTTAAGCCCGCGGCATCAATTAAATTATCAAAATCCCTAGGCTCGCCTTCTTTAAAATAAATCTTGCGACGCCGAGGGTTAATTCTCTCAACCCAAGCAGGGATAAACTCAACTTCCCTTGCCCTAGCCCACTCACTAATCTCTATTCCTTCACTAATGTTACCGGGAGAGTAAATTATCTCTCTCCTCGGAAAAGAATAAGCATCTTTATCTATCAGGGCAATATTACAGGGAATGTTTTTTGCTCTAATCTCTTCGATTAAAGCTACTCCTGAAACACCGGCACCTAAAATAGTGATGTTTTCCATAGTAACGCTAACTCTTCGAACTTAACTTGTATGCTAACACTAAGTTATGGTAAAGAAACATCGTTGTTAACTTCCCTACTCCTCCCGGAACAGGGGTAATGAACGCTGCTCTTTCTTTAGCTTTGTCAAATTCTACATCACCGGATATCTTGTTGTCTTTATGTCCGGTTCCGACATCAATAACTATTGCTCTCTCTTTTATCCACTCACCATTTATAAGGCCGGGCTTACCAACAGCTGAGATTAGGATATCAGCACCCTTAACATATGAAGAAAGATCACCCTCCTCATCTGTAGCAATGTGGGTAATACTTACTGTTGCAAACTCATTGCCAAGCCACAGCGCTAAGGGCCGGCCAATAAGAGGAGAAAAACCTACCAAGGTTGCCTTCGCACCATAGAGTTTGACCCCGCTCTCTTTAATCAGCTCGATAACACTTAATACTGTAGGGGATATGAATCGAGGTTGACCAATAAAGAATCTTCCAAGATTAGCCGGGTGCATTCCTTCAACATCCTTCTCTTCGCTAAGCAAAGAGAATACATCGGCATTACTCCACCCTGCGGGGAATGGTTTATTAAGAATAATTCCAGTTACTTCCTTGGCATAATTTAATTTTCCAATCGCTGTTTTAAACTCTTTAAAGGAAAAATCTGACTCAAAATCTAAAGAACGATACTCTATGCCTAATTCTTTAGCTAATTTCTCCTGGGCCCAGCGATAACTTTTAGCTGAGGCGTCTTGGCCTATGGCTACTGAGGCTAGGCATAGTTTAGGTATAGCCCCTAACTCAGCCTTAACTTGAGCTAGCAAAGAATCATATTTCTTCTGGGCATTGAAAATTATCGCCATCTTTTTAAAGATTTTTTAAAAGGGTCGATGAATTTACTTCTCTTCCCAAACATCTCAGCATTTGCCTCTAGATTCAAAACACACCCTAGGAGAGCTATCCTTGTACACTCCAATCCAATATTGAAGTCACTAATTATACACTTTTTTATACCAGATTCTACCTCTTTAGCAAGAGAAAAGACTCCTAAAGCCCCCTGGCCCAAGTCAATAATCAAACTCTCGCTTTGCCTTATAAATTGGGCTCTCTTGAGCCCTTTTGAACTCATGATTTTGGCAAAAATAAGACTATCCTTGTCAATGTTAGGGTAGATCTTCTTCCTTAAAGATTGTAGTTTTTTTAGTTGTTTTTTGAACTTGGCCGGAGAGGAGAAATTGATTGCTTTCTCGATTAGGCTAAGGCCGGTGCAGAAAATCAAAGCAACCGCACTTCCTCCACCCGGAGAAGGCTTACGTTTTCCTAAATCAACTAAATATTTTTTAAAGCTAGTCCGATAATACTTCATTGAACACCTTAAAATCCCTTACTCTTAAGTAATTTAAGAACCCTTTTTAATCGAACTACTCTTACAAGGAGAGAAACTGCGACGGTGAAAAGGTGTTAAAGTGTATTTTTCTATCAAAGAGAAGTGCTCAGCTGTAGGATAACCCTTGTGTTGATAAAAATTCCACTGTGGATATAAAAAACCTAATGAATTCATCAAATAATCTCTTACTACTTTGGCTACAATAGAAGCGCAAGAGACTTCTTTGACATAAGAATCAGCCTTAGGCTGACAAATATAATTTAGCTTTAAATCACTACGGAAGTGATTGCCATCGACGATAAATCTTGCTTTCTTTAACTTTGGAGATTTTTCTAAAAGCTTCTTTACTGCCCGGTTAAAAGCTAAGAAAGTTGCCTCTAAGATATTAACTTTATCTATCTCCTGGTTACTGGCAATGCCTACTCCAAAGACTGACTTGTAAGTTAACCAGGAAAATATCTCCTCTCGCATTGATGCTGAAAGGCTTTTAGAATCCTTAACAGTAAAAGGAGGCTCTTTTTTCAAATGCAGGGCGCAGGCTACTACCACCCCTGCTAATGGTCCTCTACCTGCTTCATCCAACCCTACTACCATATTCAATCGGTCAATTAGGCTAAAGTTGCTTTTTTACCTACTCTACCTCTTAGGTAATACAAGCGTCTTCTTCGTGGATACCGGCGCCCTTCTTTTACCATCTCTATTTTGTCAATGTTTGGCGAATAATAAGGAAAGATTACCTCATAAGCCTCTCCGTAAGCTATTCTTCTTACTGTAAAGGATTTGCGATGCATTGCTCCTTGGACTTTTATCACAACTCCTTCTACAGGATGCAACCTCACCTTATCCTTCTCCCTGATCTTGTAGTAAACCTTAATAATATCCCCCTGCTTAAACTTAGGATACTCCTTCTCCAAGGCCTGTTTTAATTCTTTCTCGACCATTGCTAGTTTATCCATGGCTACCCCCTTTTATAAAATCTTACCACTCTAAAAGATTATTTCAATAAATCTGGCCTTCTTTTTTTAGTGGCTTCTTGGGCCTTCTTTCTTCGCCAAGCCTCTACTTTTCCGTGGTTTCCTGAGAGTAGAACCTCAGGGACCTTTAGGCCACGAAAATCAACCGGCTTAGTATAATGCGGAAAATCCAGGCCCTTGCCTTCAAAACTCTCCTTTTTTATTGACTCTTTATCAGAGACAACACCAGGAATTAAACGACATAAACAATCAATGAAAACCATAGAGGCTAGCTCTCCGCCACTTAAGATATAATCTCCTAAAGAGATTTCTTCTTCTGCTAGATTCTTTCTTATCCGCTCATCAACACCTTCATAGCGCGGGGCAAGAAGAATTAAGCGCTCAAAATTTAAGAACTTCTTCACTTTCCCTTGGTTTAAGGTCTCCCCTTGCGGAGTAAAAAGAATAATCTTCTTATTCTTATCCTTCTTCTTCTTTGGATAAACCTTGTAACCTAAAATTGACTCAACTGCCCCAAATAAAGGTTCTGACTTAAAAACCATTCCCCCTCCTCCATAAGAAGGAGCATCTACTTTTCTGTGTGGTGTAGGCGCAAAATCGCGAAGATTGCGGATATTTATCTTAACTAACCCTTTATCTTGGGCTCTCTTTATCATTGACTCACCTAAGACCGGAGAAAACATCTTAGGAAAAATAGTAACTACATCAATTATCATTATCTTCTGCTTCCTTGAATCTATTTAGGAATTCTCTCTTAAGTTCGGAGAATTTTCCTTGGTTTATAGCCTCTCTGACTCTTACCATAAAATTCTTATACCAAAATACATTATGGTAAGTAACCAGTTGGATACCTGATATCTCCTTTACATTTATAAGATGCCGCAAATAAGCCCGGGAAAAATTACGACAGGTATAGCAAGAACACTCCTTATCCAGACTTTCAGTATCCTGGCTATAAGCAGCATTTCTTACTGTAATTTCCCCCTGATTAGTAAAAGCTGTACCGGTACGCCCAAATCGTGTAGGCACAACACAATCAAAGAGATCGACTCCTAAACTTACTGCCTCGAGAATATCCCCAGGCTTACCATAACCCATGAAATAACGCAGAAGCTCACTCGGCACCTTCTGATGGATAAAAGAGAGCATATTATACCTTAAATCCGGGGGTTCGCCAACACTTAAACCGCCTATACATAAGCCTTTTAGACCTAAAGGCAGGAGCTTCTCAATGCACACCTCTCGTAACTCCTTATAGGTAGAACCCTGGATAATTGCCCAAAAAAGACGGTTATTCTTATTATTTTTATCAAAGTAATCTTTACCCCTCTTAGCCCAATTGACGCTGCGCTCCATTGCACGCCGGGCATCTTCATAGGAGGTAGGATACTTAACACACTCATCTAAGGGGACTACAATATCTGAGCCTAAATCTAGCTGGATTCTAATCGCTTCCTCAGGAGTAAGAAAAAAAGTCTGCCCATCAACATGGGATTGAAATTCTACACCTTTATCGCTAACCTTACGCAACTTCTCTAAGCTAAAAATCTGATATCCGCCACTATCAGCAATAATTGTCTTATTAAACCCCATAAAGGAGTGTAAGCCGCCGCATTTTTTTATTATTTCACTTCCCGGCCGCAAGAATAAATGGTAAGCATTAACCAACAAACCATCTATGCCTATCTCTTCAAGCTGCTGGGGAGAAAGCCCCTTAACTGTAGCCTGAGTAGCTACCGGAAAGAAACAGGGGGTAGGAAAACTACTACCAGTAGTAGTAAAAATACCTGTGCGAGCCTTTGTCTCTTGATCTTGGCTAATTATCTTAAACATTTTATCTTTTAAAAAAGTTTTTCTTGAGTCTTATCCTTGTAGGGAAGTTTTAAATGCTGGTAGGAAATTTGCGTGGCTACTCTACCTCTGGGGGAACGAATAATAAATCCTTCCTTAAGCAAATACGGCTCAACAACGTCCTCTAGGGTTAATCTATCCTCACGTAAGGTTGCAGCTATGGCCTCAATTCCAGCCGGGCCCCCTTGATGTAAGTTTATGATTGCTAAGAGGTATTTGCGGTCCATATCATCAAGCCCTTGGTTGTCTACACCTACCTTAGCTAAAGAATCCTGAGCAATATTAATATCAATTATGCCCTTACCGACAACCTGAGCGTAATCACGAACTCTTCTTAAGAGGCGGTTGCACAGGCGCGGAGAGCCCCGGGAACGTCGGGCAATCTCCATAGAGCTTTTCGAATCAATCTCTATACTAAGGAGCCCAGCACTGCGTTGAACAATCTCTGAGAGCTCATCAGGATTATAGAAATCAAAATCATAAAACAACCCGAATCTGCCACGCAGAGGCCCGCTTAATAAGCCTTTGCGAGTAGTTGCTCCAATAAGGGTAAAAGGTTTGAGATTAAACTTAACGCTCTTAGC
>CAZPYY010000043.1:0-8692 GCA_964590995.1 uncultured Planctomycetia bacterium
AATGAGGATAAAAAGGGAACTCCTACCATGGGTGGCATCTTGATTCTGTTTGCAATTTTTTCAACCACTATTATTTGGGCCAGGTGGGATAATTACTTTGTTTGGTTAGTTCTGGTAGTAACACTTCTCCTAGGCAGCTTAGGATTGTACGATGATTTCCTAAAGGTTAAACGCGGGAAAGGCTTAAGTCGGAGCAGGAAGCTACTTTGGCAGAGCTTGATTGGAATATTACTGGGGATATTGGTTGCAGTTAATAAGAATCTTACTACTACCTGGAGTTTTCCTTTTTTCAAGAAACTAATAGTTGATGTTGGTTATTTTTATATCTTTTGGGCTGCGCTTATGGTAGTAGCCACTTCTAATGCTGTTAATTTCACTGATGGTCTTGATGGTTTAGCTATTGGCGCTCTGATTGGCAATGCCTTAATCTTTGGCTTTTTAAGTTATATTGTTGGACATATGAAGTTTGCTAATTACCTCTTTATTCCCTATGTAAGAGGGGCCGGAGAACTCACTGTATTCTGTTTTTCTTTAATTGGCGCAGGGTTAGCTTTTTTGTGGTTTAACTCCTATCCAGCTGAGGTTTTCATGGGAGATGTCGGAGCCTTGGCTTTGGGTGGGGCTATTGGCACAATAGCCTTATTAATAAAACAAGAGTTCCTTCTTTTCATAAGTGGAGGATTGTTTGTAATCGAGGCCTCGAGTGTTATTTTACAGATGTTATCTGTAAAATTTAGAGGCAAGAGGCTATTTAAAGCCGCCCCCTTGCACCACCACTTTCAAGTAAAGGGCTGGAAAGAGCCCAAAATAATTATCCGCTTTTGGATTGTCTCAATTATGTGTGCAGTCTTAAGCTTACTCACCCTTAAGTTACGATGAGGATAGACGATTTTAAGAAGGTTTGCGTTGTCGGCTGGGGTAGGAGTGGAATCTCCCTTTCTCAGCTACTTCTACGTTTAGAAAAAGAGGTCGGAGTTAGTGAGATAGCAGAGGCTGATTCTTTTTCCTCTCAACTAATCAATGATTTTATCAAAAAAGGAGTAAAATTTGAATTCGGAGGGCATAGCGAGAAGTTTATTAAAGATGCCCAATTATTAATTTTGAGTCCGGGGGTAGACTTAAGTTCTTCTTCGATAAAGCAAATAGCTCACGTACATAACATACCTTGCGTTGGAGAGATAGAATTTTCTTCTTGGTTAACTAAGAGCAAGATTATAGCTATTACTGGCACTAATGGGAAGACTACCACCTCAGAACTTACCTATCAAGTCTTAAAGCAGGCAAGGAAGCGGGTTTTTCTCGGCGGCAATATCGGCAGGCCTTTCTCTTCCTTTGTTCTAGAAACAGAAGAGGAGGATTTAGTTGTCTTAGAGATAAGTTCATTTCAGCTAGAGAGTATAATTGAGTTTAAACCTTATGTAGCTGCTTTTTTGAATATTGAACCGGATCATCTTGATCGCTATTCGAACTTTAAAGATTACTTTCAGGCTAAACTAAACATATTCAAGAATCAAGATAGAGAAGATTGGGCTATTCTGAATAAAAATATTAATTTTCGTAGTCAAATTGAGAGAATTATAAAATCCCAACCGGTTTACTTCTCTAGAGAGTTCTCTAATGAAAATTTTTCCTGTGTTTATAGGATTACAGCTATCTTTGGTTTAACTAAGAGAGATTGTTTGAAGGTCTTCTCTGAGTTTAAAGGTCTTCGGCATCGCTTACAGGTAGCGCGAAAGCTAAATAAGGTAACCTTTATTAATGACTCCAAAGCTACAAATCCTTCTTCGACTATTTGGGCTTTGAAAAATACCAAGGCTCCGATAATCCTTCTTGCCGGAGGAAGAGACAAAGGATTAGACTACTCCTCGATTCTGCCTCACCTAAAGAAAGTAAAGAGGGTGAATCTCTTTGGAGAAGCTGCTGTTAAGATAAGAGAGGTTTTAAGCGTAAAGGTGGAGACCAAAGCTTTTCCCTCACTAGAGAAAGCAGTATTGTCTTCATACCAAGGGGCAGAGTCGGGAGATACGATTCTTCTTTCTCCAATGTGTTCAAGTTTTGATATGTTTTCTAATTACCAAGACAGAGGCGATAAGTTTATTGAGATTGTAAATAGCATCTCATCTTAATAGTATGGGTTTGGAGATACAGAGAGTGGTGCCTGGTGATTTAAAGAGGGAGAGGAAGTTTTTGTTTATAGCTTTTCTGGCCTTAACTCTTTTAGGTACTCTTATGATCTATGAATCATCCAGCCTCTATGCTTTTAAGGCCAAAGCAGATGCTGCTTACTTTTTTAAAAAACAATCCTTCTCCTTCCTGGTAGGAATTTTCTTTTTTTCCCTCACTCTTCTCCTCGATCTAGAGTTTTTAAAACGGCACAATAAGGAATTCTTGCTAATAACTCTTTTTTTCTTAATTATGGTTATTTTCTTTGGCAAGAGGACTGGCGGAGCAAAGAGGTGGTTACAAATAGGCCCAATTGCTTTTCAACCCTCAGAGCTGTTAAAAATCACTTTTCTGCTCTATTGTGCTGATTACTGCCGCCGGAAAAGGGGTCTAATACGAAATGTTCGATTAGGGCTTATCCCTTTAGGGTTTAGCTTACTTCTGATATGCCTTTTATTAGTCTTGCAGCCTGATTTAGGCACAGCTATTTTCTGGGTCCTCTGGACTGTTTCTTTTCTTTTTCTCTTTGGTGCCCGGGGAAAACACTTACTTTTTGTAATTCTATTCGGAGCGATTATAACCATTTTCCTTATAAAATTGTATCCTTACCGCTTAAGTAGAATTATAGCTTATCTTAATCCTTTTGGTGATCCCAAAGGATCAGGATTCCAGTTAATCCAATCTCAGATTGCCTATGGAGTTGGAGGTATCTGGGGGGTAGGCCTGGGCGAGGGCTTACAGAAGCTATTTTTTCTTCCGGCAGCCCATACTGACTTTATTTTTTCTATTATCGCTGAGGAATTTGGGCTCTGGGGTTCATTAGGATTGATTTTTGTCTTTTTTGTAATATTTCATAAGATGTTTGCAATTGCCAAGTTTTCCCAAGACGGTTTTCGTCGAGGCCTGCTCTGGGGCATAGTCCTTATTTTTTTTCTCGAGATAGGAATAAATATCGGAGTCAGCTGCGGCCTCCTTCCTACTAAAGGGCTGCCTTTACCATTCTTAAGTTATGGTGGAAGTAATCTGGTTGTACACTACATTCTCTTAGGTTTATTCTTCAATGCTTCCCGTGGAGAGGCTAAGGCGGAGAGAGACCACTAGCAAAAACTTAAAAAGTTAATATGAAAATACTCTTTGCATGCGAGAGGAGCGCTGGGCATGTTTTTCCGGCCTTAAGCTTAGGGGCGAAAATGAATAGGGAAGCTATTGTTTATTTTTTCGCTACCTCAACCTTTCTTAAAGACTATATTAAAAAAGAAGGTTTTACCTGTATCGGTAAGAGCCTTGCCTTTAGAAATTTACTCATTGAAGGCATCTGGCGTCTGTTCGAGGCTTTATATCTTATTTTAAAAATAAGGCCGAAAAAAGTTATTGGGTTTGGCGGAAGGGATTCATTCTTCCTGGTTTTGTTTAGCTCTTTATTAGGGATAGAGACTACTATTTATGAGCCTAATGTAAAGATGGGCAGGGCTAACCGGCTTCTGGCATCATTTGTTGGTAAAATATTGCGTGGTTTCCAGGGAGAGGATAGTAAGAAGAGTAAGGTTATCGGAATTCCTTTGAGGAAAAACATAAAGAAGATTGATAAGATAGGCGCCCGGAAAATCTTAAATTTTAATGATGAGCCGGTTGTGTTTTGCTTAGGCGGCAGCCAAGGATCAGCTTTCCTTAACAATATATTTGTAGAATTTGTTCAGAATTTCAAAGGGAGGCTTCAAATAATCCATCTTACTGGTAAAGATAAGTATTTGGAGATTCTTCCCCTTTATAATACAATGAAAGTTAAGAGTTTTGTTAAGGATTTTTACTATGAGGTAGAGGTTCTTTATAGTGCTGCTGATTTAGTGGTTTCTCGAGCTGGGGCTAATACTTTGGGCGAGATTTCATTTTATCAGTTGCCAGCAATTCTTCTGCCTCACCCTAAAGCTGGCGGGCATCAGAAGGAGAACGCCTTATATCTGCAAGATAAAGGTGCAGCTATAGTGCACCTGCAGGATAATTTTTCTCCTAAAGGCTTTAACTCCTCACTTAGTAAACTCATTCAGGATGAAAGTTTGCGTCAGAGTATAAGGAATAACCTAAGCAAGATAAGGCTAGGAATTAGTTATGAGGATTTTACCAGTAACACTTATTTTTAGCATTCTTATTAACACTATGGGCTTTGAACCAGGAGGAAGCCCTTTTGCTTATGCAAAGCAAGAGGGCTTTCGGCAACTGCGTAGCGAGCACTTCATAATTAACTATAGAGAAGAGGTTAATAATTCATATGTTAGGAAGATAAAAAGCACAGCTGAGAAGTATTACCGGATTATAACTCAGCAATTTAACTTTTATCGGGATAAGTTTTGGATATGGGATAACCGGGCTAAAGTTTTCATAGCTAGCGATAGGGATGATTATTTAAAGAGTTTTAATTGTTCTGACTGGTCAGCTGCTTGCGTTAATTACCATGAGAAGACAATTTATACCTATCCTGACCAAGAGAAATTTACTCCGGTTTTTGTTCATGAGTTGACCCATATAATTTTTCGTGAATTTATTGGAGAGGGTAAGCTTCCCCTTTGGTTAGATGAGGGAGTTTCTGTTTATATGGAGGATAAGTATGGTCATACCCATAGAGGTGGAATCCCTTTCCTAAAGCAGAAGATAAAAGAGGATTCCTATATAAAATTCTCTGAACTGGATAATATAACGACTAGAAGTATAAATAATAAAGAGCAAGACTACGCTAGTCTCTTTTATCTAGAGTCTTTTTCGATAATTAACTTTATTATGCAAAAATATGGTAAGTATAAATTCTCCAGTTTTCTTCGAATGCTTAAGAAGGGACTGAGATTAGAGGAGGCCTTAGCAAAGGTTTTTTACGATTTTAAAGATTTAGATAAGTTGGAGGCAAAGTGGAAGGATTACTATCAGAAGTAAGGAGTATCTACCTAGTAGGTATTGGCGGAATAGGGATGAGCGGTCTGGCCCTTCTCCTTAAAGATAGGGGTTTTGAAGTTAAGGGTTCTGATGAAAAGGAATCAGCAAATGCAAAGATGTTAAGAGCTCAAGGCATCGAGGTTTTTATTGGCCACAGAGAAGAGCAGGTTAGTAGCGATACTGATATTTTAGGGTATTCTTCGGCAATCGGAGAAGAAAATCCGGAAATACTCCAGGCAAAAAAAAGAGGCGTGAATATCTTCAAAAGAGCTGAGCTTCTAGCTGCTCTCTGTCGGGGAAGAAAGACAATTGCAGTTAGTGGAAGCCATGGGAAGACCACCACTACCTCTTTATTGGGGCATCTTCTTACCGCCTTAAAGCATAAACCAGCAGTATTTGTAGGTGGATTGCCTCTTAACTATTCCCAGGGAGCTTGGTGGGGGGATGACTATTTTGTTATTGAAGCTGACGAGAGTGACGGAAGCTTTCTTGAATTTAAACCTTGGGTTTCAATAATTACTAACATTGATCGTGAACACCTTGATTACTATGGGGGTATGGAGAATTTACGAAAAAGTTTTTTAAAGTTTGCCCAAAATACAAGAGATAAAATTATAGGCTGGGGAGATCAGCCTTACTTAGCAGAACTTATCTCTAAAGCAGGGGGATTAAGCTTTGGCTGGGAGAAAGAAAATTTATTAAGAGGGGTAAATTTTAAGTTTGATCGGGAATTTAGCTGCTTTGATTTATATATAAAGGGAAAATTTACATCTGCAATTAAGACACCACTTATCGGTAGACATAATTGCCTTAATACCTTGGCTGTTCTTGCTTTTTTCTATCATTTAGGTGAAGATTTAGAAAAAGTTAAGCAGGCTCTATTAGATTTTAAGGGAATAAGGAGGCGCTTGGAGGCCAAGGGCAAAATCAAAGGAATAACCTTTATCGATGATTATGCTCATCATCCTGCAGAAGTCAAGGCAGTTTTAAGTGCAGCCCAACTCTTAGACCCTAAGCGTTTATTCGTAGTCTTTCAGCCCCATCGTTTCTCGAGGGTTAACTCATTAAAAGAGGAGTTTACAAGATGCTTTTCGGGAGCAGATCATTTAGTAGTAAGTGATATTTATAGTGCTTGCGAAGAGAATACTTTTGGAATTAGCGCTCAGGCTTTGGCTAAAGAAATAGGTAAAAATCTATCTGCTAAAGTAGAGTATATTCCAAAGAATAGACTCATTACTGATATTCCTCCTCATCTAAAAGAGGGTGATCTTGTCTTGGGTTTAGGGGCCGGAGATATAAATAACATAATGGAGGAAATTCGCAAGTGCCTTTAGGAACAACAGGGCCAACCAAGGGCGTTAGTTTAAGAAACTACACCACGATAAAGATAGGCGGTAAGGCAAAGTATTTTTATACTGCCGGGAATATCGATGATTTAGATAAGATTGTTGCTGATATCGGTCCGGACTTCTATCTCCTAGGCAGGGGTTCCAATCTTCTTATAGCTGACTCTTTGATTGAGAAGCCAGTAGTAAAACTGGGTAAGGATTTTACTTACCTGAGAGAAAAAGGAAACTTATTAGAGGTTGGTGCTTCAACACCCCTTTCTTTTTTGATTAAATATTGTTTAGCAAATAATCTCTCAGGTGTAGAGAATCTCGCAGGCATCCCGGCTACAGTGGGGGGCCTTTTAGCTATGAATGCTGCTTCTTTTGGCCGGAGTATCTCCTCAAGCCTTAAAGAAGTTGATGTTATGAATCGTGAGGGTGGGGTTACGACTTTGGGAAAGGGAGAAATAACTTTTAAGTATAGGTTTTCTTCTCTGCAAAAGTATATAATTTTAGGAGCCAGGTTCAAATTATCTTCGAAGAAGGGCTTAAAAGGAAAGGTGAGCGAGTTTTTAAGAAAGAGGCTTAGTACGCAAGATTTTGATTTTCCTAGCTGTGGGTGTATTTTTAAGAATACCCCTGAATTTAGCGCAAGTTTTCTTATTGATTCCTCGCGATTGAAGGGTTTAAAGAAAGGAGACGCTCAAATTTCTCTGCATCATGCCAATTTTATTATTAATTGCGGTTGCGCTAAATACAATGATGTCGATTATTTAATTCAGAAAATTAAGGACCAAATTTATAAAAAATATAGTATAATCTTACAAGAAGAGATCAAGCGCTGGAAATAAAATGCAAACTAATGAGTAAATTATGAAGATAGGAGATCTTAAGGTAGGAGTCTTAGGCGGAGGTATATCAACCGAGCGAGATATTTCTCTTATTTCAAGCCACCAAGCCCATAAGGCTTTAGTTGAAAAAGGCCTAAATGCAGTTTTTATCGATATTCTCACCAAGGGAAAGGAGAAGGTCAAGGAATTCATTCGTAGCTCAAATATTAACTTAGCTTTCATTGCTCTTCATGGAGAATTTGGTGAGGATGGCCAAATCCAGGCGATTCTGGAAGAACTAGGTATTGCTTATACCGGATCAGGGCCAAAAGCAAGTGCTTTGGCTATGAATAAGGCCTATTCCAAGAGGATTTTTAAGGCTAAAGGAATTCCTACTCCTAATTTTGCTGTTTTATCAAAGGAAGAAGATATTCCCAGATATCTTAGGTACCCTTTGGTAGTTAAGCCCTATTCTTCCGGCTCCAGTATCGGAGTTTCTATTGTGAAGGATCAAGATAATCTCAAGCCTGCGCTTGATCTTGCTTTTTCTCATTCTAATGGTGCAATTTTAGAGGATTATATTGAGGGTAGAGAGTTAACAGTGGGGATTTTAGGAGATGATCCCTTAGCCGTAGTAGAAATTATCCCTAAAAAAGGATACTTTGACTTTGATGCCAAGTATAGCCACGGTACCAGTGATTTCATCGCTCCGGCTCAATTAGATAGTGAGGTTGAAAGAGAAGTTAGGTCTGTAGGTTTGGCTGCCCATAGGGTTTTAGGTTGTCGGCATTTTTCTCGTGCCGACATACGTTTAGCTAAGGACAATCTTCCCTTTGTTTTAGAAGTTAACTCAATACCGGGGTTAACACTCAACAGCCTTCTTCCGCTTTCAGCTAAACTATGCGGAATAGATTTTAATGAATTAATTTTTAAGATGGTGGAGTTAGCTTTATATGGGAAGAAAGAGACGCAGAAGGTTTAAACAATTTAATTTCAGAGTAAATCCTAAAGTGGGTTGGTGGTCCAGTATAATTTTTTGCTGCCTTATCCTTCTGGTCGGCTTAGGATACGCTATTTATACCTCTAGTGTTTTCAAAGTAAAAGAAGGTGATATAAGATCAAATATGCCTTTGGGCAGAGGCTTAAGAGAGAGAATAAAGGGGAAGTCTTTATTCAGTTTAGATATTAAGCTGATTTCCTCGACCCTCTTAAAAACTAACTCTGAATATAAAGAAATTTATGTTTATAGAGAATTTCCATCTTCAGTGGTCGTAGAGGCTACCAGGAGGATACCTTTTGCCCAAATAAAGGATAGAAGGTATTATCCGGTTGATAAGGAAGCGGTTATAATAAACGAAGGTAAGCTTAAACCTTTAGATGGTCTTATTCAATTGGAGATTGGTGAATATAGGCGTAGCCTTAGAAAAGGTAGCAATATTAAGAGTGAGA
>CAZPYY010000044.1:0-8518 GCA_964590995.1 uncultured Planctomycetia bacterium
GGTCATGTCGAAAGATATAATAATGCCTATTTGGCTATAAAAAAGATTATTAAAAATCCTCTTTTTATTGAATGCCACCGCTTAAGCCCTTACCCTCATCGTTCCTTAGATATCAGCGTTATCCTGGACTTAATGATACATGACTTAGATATAATCCTCTACCTCTTAAGAGACAGTGTTAAAAAAATCGACGCCAAGGGGGTAAAGGTCCTATCCTCTACAGAAGATATAGCTAACGCCCGTATTACTTTTAAACGTGGTTGCGTAGCTAACATAACTTCTTCTCGGATATCCCAAAAAAGAGAGAGGAAAATAAGAATATTCATGCCCCAGGCTTACATCTCCTTAGATTATGCTCAGCAAACAGTAGAAGTATATAAAAAATTAAAGAGTAAAATTATTAAGAAACTTCTTCCGATAAACAAAGAAGAACCCTTAAAAAAAGAAATTGCTGATTTTGTGCATTTAGTTACCAAAAATAAGTCTATTGCAGGATATGCTGAAGCCGCAAAAGACGCCTTAGAGCTCGCTTGCAAAATAGAAAAGATAATCGGAAAAGCGAACCCGGTTTAGGATTCGCCTAAACCATCAATAAGATGAGAAAGATAGTCGTTGTTGCTGGAGATAAATCAGGTGACCTCTATGGAGGCCTCTTGAGCAAACAACTAAAGAGTAAATTCCCAAAGATTGAGATTTACTCTTTTGGTGGGGAAAACCTTGCCGAATACTCCCAGCAAATAATTAATCTTCTGCCCCACTCAGTATGTGGTCTGGTTGAAGTCCTCTCCTCTATAGGAGAACTCCTTAAAATCTTTAAAAAGACTAAAGAAACCATTCTTAACCTTAAACCAGATTTGATAATTTTAATAGATTTTCCTGACTTTAACCTAAGATTGGCTAAAGGGCTTAACAAAAAATTTCCTCTTATCTACTATGTTAGCCCCCAGGTCTGGGCTTGGAGAAAAAATCGAATAGAAACCATAAAGAAATATGTCGACAAGATGGTAGTACTCTTTAAATTTGAAGAAGCCTTCTACAAGAATGAAAATATGGACGTTTTATACTTTGGCCATCCGCTCTTGGAGATAATTAAAGAAGAAGATACTGAACCAAGTAAAATTATTTCATTTTTACCCGGCTCAAGGAAGAATGAAGTGAAACGACACCTTCCAATAATGATCGAAACAAAGAAAATCGTTGAGAAAGAACTGGAAGGTTATCGATTCAGGATAATAAAGCCGCCGAATTTAGAAAAAGAATTTTATGAGAAGTTTTCGCCTAATATCGATATAGTCGACCATTCCTATAAGGCAATTAAAGAATCGAAGTTTATCGTCGCATCTTCCGGTACCGCTACAGTTGAACTAGCTATATTAGGAATACCTTACCTTATAATCTATAAACTTAATCCTTTAAGCTGGTATATTTTAAAAAGAATGGTAAAAGCTGATTTTATTGGCATGGTTAATATATTATCCGGACGAAAAATTGTTGATGAACTCCTCCAGAGGCAAGCCAACCCCAAAAATCTAGCCTCAATAACTTTAGAGTATCTAAGGGATAACCAGAAATACTCTCAGCTAAAGAATGAGCTAAAGAGAGTAAAAGATAAACTTTGCCCGCATAAGGCAAGTGAAAAATTTGCTGATTTTGTTGGCAATTATCTGAAATTGACTTAAAGAAAATTTGGCCAGATAATTATTTTTTCGAGGATTTTTTCTCTTTCCTTATAAAATTATAAACACTTAAGATTGCTGCCGGAGTAATACCGCTTATCTTTAGAGCCTGCCCTAATGAACCGGGTTTAAATCTTGTTAATTTCTCAGCTACCTCTCTAGATAAAGAAGAAACTCCTCCATAATCAACTTTGGGTATCTTTATCTTATCCAAATTTTTTAACTCTTTCTGCCAAACCAATTCCCTGTGTAAGAAACCCTCATACTTTGCCTGTATTTCAACCTCCCAGCGTATCTTTAAGTTTTTGATTTTTTCTCGAGTCTGTTTTTCAATATCTTTAAAGGCAATTTTTGGCCGCTTCAAGAGATCAAATAGAGATAGGCTCTTGCCTCCAACAACAGTCCTCTTATTTTTCATATTCTTTATTGCTCTATCAATGCTATTCTTTTTATCTAAAACTAACCTGTACTCATCCCCAGTCAATAGACCGAGCTTAGACCCAAAAGGTGCTAACCTTAAATCAGCATTACTCTCCCGCAAGGTTAGGCGAAATTCACTACGAGAAGTAAACATCCGATAAGGCTCATCAGTCCCCTTGGTGGTTAAATCATCGATTAAAACTCCGATGTAAGCCTGGTTCCTTCTTAAGATAAAAGGCTCTTCCCTTCTTATCTGTAAGGCAGCGTTGATACCAGCAATCATTCCTTGGGCTGCTGCCTCTTCATAGCCAGTAGTTCCATTTACCTGGCCGGCAAAATAAAGTCCGCCAATCTTTTTAGCCTCAAGTGTCGGGTAAAGTTGACGCGGGTCAATTACACCATGCTCTATTCCATAACCAGGAGATAAAATTACCGCATCTTCTAACCCTTCTATAGTATGAATGAATTTAGCCTGAACATCCAGAGGCAGCGAGGTTGAGATACCGTTAGGATAAACCTCTAAAGAATCTCTTCCTTCTGGCTCGATAAAAATCTGATGCCTTTCTCGATCAGAAAACTTTACTACCTTATCTTCCAAGGAAGGACAATACCTTACCCCCCTTGAAGTTATCTTTCCGGTATAAAGAGGTGAGTACTTTAAATTATCTCGAATTACCTTATGAGTCTTCTTATTAGTGTAAGTTATAAAACAACTCAAACCATCTTTAGATATGCTTTTATTAGAGAAGGAAAAAGGCAAGACATCGTCTTCAGGCTTCTGCTCTTTCATCTTTGAGAAATCAATTGTGCGTTTATCTAGGCGGGCGCAGGTTCCAGTCTTAAAATGCCTAGTTTTACTACCGGCTCCCTTTATGCTGGCAAATAAACTATCACTTGACTCCTCATTTAACCTCCCTCCGGAAAAACTATTCAGTCCAATATGAATCTTGCTCTTTAGGAATGTTCCGGCACAAATAACTATACTTTTACTTTCAAAAACTTCTCCAAGATTAGTTTGAATTCCATATACCTTTTTATTTCTTACCAGGATTGCTTTAGCCTTAGCTTGAAGAATCTTAATATTTTTATTCTTCTCTAATAATTTTCTGGCAACTTTAGGGTAAGAAAACATATCTACCTGGGCTCGGGTAGACCAGACTGCTTTGCCCTTACTTCTATTTAAGACTCGATAGCCTAAAGCACACTTATCAGCAATTTTACCGATTAACCCACCTAGAGCATCTACTTCCCTGACTAAATTGCCCTTAGATACTCCTCCTACTGCCGGATTACAGGATAACTTGCCTATGGAATTAACATCTATGGTCAGCAAGAGCACTGAACTCTCCAATTTGGCTGCAGCATTACTAGCTTCAATCCCGGCATGGCCAGCACCGATAACTATACAATCGTATTTTTTCATCTCTTGCCTACTGTAGTTTTATATACTGTGTTACTTTTTACTTTCTTTTTAAACCTTTATTACCAAGTACTAACAGTGACGGATACAATTTATCGGTTGAGGACTGTCCTCAACCGGTTCCCCGCCTAGCCATCGTAGCCGGCTTTTTCGGCCGGCGAGGCTAACACCTATGGCGGAGATTGTATGCATAGCTTATGATTTTAACATAATTTGATAAAAAAAGAATGGTGATTTAGGGGAAAGGGTGGCTGACCTCTTTTCTATTCTTTCCAAGCAATCATTGAAATATTAGTAACGCCACTATAGTGCCCAGGAATTGTATACTGACAATTTACGATCCTATTACCAGGAACACCTCCTTTCACTCCATGAAGGGGTAGATAAAAAGTACCTGGTGGATCACCGACATCACTCCAAGAGGCAACAACAACCCCATCAATAGTTAAAGTAGCTCCTGCATTTGACGCAGCATGATAAGATCCCCAACATCCAACTGTCCAATTCCCCTCTGGTAAAGAAATGTTTAGATTATTAGAAGCTATTTTGGCTGACACGACTCCAGTTCCTGCCACCACGCAATTACTCCCATTCTGGTCGCAATATTCCGTTGCGCCGACCTTTCCCGCAACATCAAGCTTTAAGCCAGAACTCGGACTCGCCGTGCCGATGCCGACGTTGCCTTCTATGATTAGATCAGCATCAGCGTCTATATCATTGGTGCAGTTTGGTGATCCTTCCCAGCAATAGTCCCCGCCATCATAGTAGGTATCTCCTATGGCCATTCTTTTTGAACGCATTTCCTTATAGACCCCATAAGGAGCAGGATAATAGGTGGTTATAGTGATATCTTCGGCAAAAGCACTGGGATTAGGGGTTAATAAGAAGAAAACTGAGAGAGAAAAAAGGATAAACGCTTTTAATCTAGGCATCCGGTACCCCCTGGTATAATCATCAGGTATAAGCTCCGATTATACCTGATTACAATGATTATTAAATAGAGATTACAGCGATTGATTAATCTGTGTAATCTTTTCCTAATCTATGGAATCAGGGATTGTTGCATTTTGTAACAATCCCATTATACATAGTTCTTTAAGCTTTTAAAGGATTTTTTGTTCTTATAACAACATCCCCTATAAGGAAAGGTGGCTACCCCCTTTTACTATTTTTTCTTAGTCTGTTTAGCCACAGAATCAATGGCTTTCTTGATAACTTCAGGGTCGCCTAAGTAGTAGTGCTTAATTGGTTTCAAATCATCATCTAGCTCATAGACAAGAGGTATCCCGGTGGGTATATTAAGCTTAACTATTGCTTCATCATTGACCCCGTCCAAATACTTAACTAAAGCCCGCAAACTATTCCCATGAGCAGCAATAATTACCTTTTTGCCCTCACGCAAAGTCGGAGCAATAACATCATGCCAATAAGGCAAGAATCTATTAACAGTATCCTTTAGGCACTCAGTTAAAGGGAGCTCTTGGGGTGTTAAATCTTTATAGCGGGGGTCCTTGCCGGGAAAATGCTGATCGTCTTCTGTTAGAGCCGGAGGTTGAATGTCATAACTTCTTCGCCAAATTAATACCTGCTCATCCCCAAACTTCTGAACTGTCTCTAATTTATTCAGGCCTTGTAGGGCACCATAATGCCGTTCGTTAAGGCGCCAGGACCTACGGACCGGAATCCACATTAAATCCATGTCTCTTAAGACTATCCAAAGAGTTGAAATTGCCCGTTTAAGAACTGAAGTATAGGCAATATCAAAGCTAAACCCTTCCTTTTTAAGCCACTCTGCTGATGAATGGGCCTCAGCTACTCCCTTCTCAGACAACCCTACATCAGTCCAGCCAGTAAATCTATTTTCAAGATTCCAAATGCTCTCACCATGTCGCAATAAAACTAATTTAATCATTTAACAACCCCATTATTTTTAAACTAGTAAAAGAGTAAAAGGGTGTAAGAGTTACACTTAAACTCATTAACTCATATACTCATTTACCCGTTAACTCATTAGCACTTTGAGTATCCGCAGCCGTCACAGACCAAACATCCTTCTTGATGCCTTAGGGCAGAACCACAATCAGGGCATACCCCGACTACATTATTAGACCTCTTTTTCTTAACACCTACAGAAGCTTTTTCTTTCTTCGCGGGGGATTCTGCCTTTACCTTGACTACTTCTTTCTGATCTATTGTTCTCTTCTCTAATACCCGGGCAATAGCATCAGCACAGGAAAAAATCTTCTTTCCCTTATCCCAAGAAGGAGAAGGGCATCTTATCCCTTTAAGTTGTTCAATAATAACCTTTACGTCAATTTCTCCGCGAAGGGCTAGAGAAACTAACCGACCTACAGCCTCAAGCTGAGAAGCAGCACATCCTCCAGCCTTACCCATCTGGGTAAAGACCTCAAAGAAATTACCATCCTCATCTTGATTTACTGTAATGTAGAGATTTCCGCAACCGGTAGTTACTTTGGTAGTAGTTCCTAGAATAACTTCCGGCCTGGGCTTAGGGTAAGGAATAACTGCAGAATAACTCTCTATTACTTCAGGCTCTTCACTCTCTTTCTTCTTATTTACTGTAAGAACCTGGACGCTTCTACTTCCATCCCGATAAACAGTAATACCTTTACAACCTAACTTATAAGCTAGCAAATATGCTTCTTTTATATCCTCTACAGTAGCGCTATTAGACAAGTTTATTGTCTTAGAAACAGCATTGTCAGTAAATTCCTGAAAAGCACCCTGCAACTTTATATGCCAAAACGGTGAGATATCCCTGGCAGTCTTAAAAACTCTTTTTACCTCATCAGGAACCTCATCCATCTTCTGGATACTCTCTCCGCTAGCTATTTTTTCCATTAACTCTTCTGAGTAAAAACCTTCTTTCTTGGCTACATATTCAAATGACGGGTCTACCTCCAAAAGTTTCTCTCCATCTAAAACATTACGGAAGTAGCAAAGGGAGAAATTAGGCTCTATACCTGAGGCAGTTGGCCCGGCAATAATGCTTATTGTTCCAGTAGGAGCAATTGTGGTTAAGGTCGCGTTCCTCAACTTTATCCCTTTTTTCTGCCAAGTACTCTTATCCCAAGCCGGAAACGTTCCCCTTTTCTTGGCCAAAGCTATAGATTCCCCCTCAGCATTCTTGCGGATGAATTCCATTACCTTCTTTGCTAAGCTTATTGCCTGTTCACTATCGTAAGGAATGTCTAAAAACCCTAGCATAGTTGCCCAACCCATAATGCCTAAACCGATCTTTCTTGTTTTTAGAGTATTTTCTCTAATTTGAGGAAGAGGGAATTTATTAGCCTCAATAACATTATCCAAGAATCTTACTGAAGTCTTGGTAATTCTTCCTAACTTTTCCCAATCAATCTCAAAACCATCATCCTCTCTTTTTAATACCTTAAATAAATTAATAGAACCGAGGTTACAGCTCTCATAAGGCAAAAGTGGCTGTTCGCCACAAGGGTTAGTACTTTCAACATCGCCTAAATGAGGAGTTGGATTGTCTTTATTTATCTTATCTATAAAAACAATTCCCGGCTCTCCGTTATTATGAGCATAGTCAGCGATGGTGTTAAAAACCTCCCAAGCATTTAACTTTCCGACAACTTGTTTATTATGAGGGTCGATTAATTGATAGTCTTCTTTCTTTAAAACTTTTTCCATGAAGTCATCAGTCAGAGCTACAGAAATATTGAAATTAGAGATCTCCCCTTCTTTCCCCTTACACTTTATAAATTCTAAAATGTCAGGGTGATCTACTCTTAATATTCCCATGTTTGCTCCTCGACGAGTACCCCCCTGTTTCACTGCTTGAGTAGCCGAATCAAAAACTTTCATGAATGAAACCGGTCCTGAAGCCACTCCGCCAGTAGACTTAACCATACTGTTTTGGGCTCGAAGGCGTGAAAAACTAAAACCAGTGCCTCCGCCAGTCTTATGTATAAGCGCAGTTGCTTTTATAGCGTCAAAAATGGATTCCATAGAGTCATCCACGGGGACTACGAAACAGGCAGCCAGTTGCCCTAAGTCTTTGCCGGCATTCATGAGAGTAGGGGAGTTAGGCATGAACTCTAAGTTCCTCATCATTTCAAAGAATGCCTTCTCGCACTTTTTCAAGCTTTGCTCATCAGCTCCATACTTCTTCTCCACTCCCGAAATAGCTTTTGCCACCCTCTCTAATAATTCACTTGGATTTTCAATAACCTTACCTTCGTTATTCTTTTTAAGATAACGTTTTTTCAATACGACAATCGCATTAGAAGAGAAATTTAATTCCTCCATAGCCCCCCTTTCTTTTCGAAGATATGTTTGCGGTAATTCAAGAACCTAGATTTAATAATGAGGAAAACAAATGATTGATAAGACACCTTTTTATATCACGCCCTTATAATAATGTCAAGAAAAAAATACAATATATAGTAGTCTTGGCCTCAATTGACACAATATGTTGAGATTTGAAGGAAGATATGTTAAAGAAAGCTTACTGTATCACGAATAATAAGTTCTGTATCCAGAACTATTCTTCGGGCAGATTTCTTACTCTCTATATTCTCTTTCAATATCTTTACAGCCTGATGAACCATTGCTTTTAAAGGCTGCCTTACTGTAGTAAGCATTAAATTTCCGTAAAGACAATGAGGATTATCGTCAAAACCAATAATGCTCAAATCCTTCGGCACTTTTATTCTTTTTTCTTCAGCGAACTTTAAAACCTCACTAGCAACCTCGTCACTGCAGCAGAATACAGCAGTAGGAGGATTTTTTGAAGAAAATAACTCCTCTAACTTTACCCAAGCTTCTTTGCGTGAAAAATTGGTAACCTTAAGGTAGTCTTTGACCAAGGCTATCCCATTTTTCTCCAAGGCTGATTTATACCCGGCTATCCTCTCTTGGGCGCATTGAACACGTAAGTCACCAGCAAGATGGGCTACTCGTTTATGCCCGTGATGAACCAAAAACTCTGTTGCCTCGTAAGCACCTTTAAAATTAT